>CAYPHJ010000146.1:4055-8970 GCA_964410485.1 uncultured Syntrophobacteraceae bacterium | reverse complement strand
ATGCCCGGGGTTGCTGCGACGGTTAACATAGACCACATCAAGCAACGCTATGACCGCAGCCACAACGTTAATCCGACCGAACGGCATCATCCCCCTGGGTCCACGACTCGAATTGATGCAACCCAGGCTGATTCTGTTCGCTCTGTGCTCTGAAGCCATTCGGACTGGTGTTACTCTCGATTTTTTTTCAGGCGCTTGTAAAATTGCCAGCCTACAGTTTCTGGTACAGCCCGCGCTCGACTCTTTTGATTTTGCGCCGCTTGATCCAGTTACCCAGTATTCGATAGGCATAAGTTGGCGACGTTGAGTTCGCTATGTTATTGACGTTCCCAATATCGAACGATGCGGGAAGCCGCTTGAGCACTGAGCTCCAGTCCACTTGCTTACGGCGGGTTCGCCCGTTTAATTTGTCTGTCACGGCTCCTGGTCGGCCGTTAAGAAGGCCCTGCACTCTCTGGTACCTTGCCAGCTGGCTTCGCAGAGAAGTTAATTCGGAATTCTTCTTGGAAATATCTTTGCGCAGATCAGCTAAAGCTTTCCGTACGACAATTCTCAAATCAGCCGCCATATCATTTTCTCCTTTCATGTTGGGGTTATTGCTATCATTTCGCCGGGTCCGTGACAACAAGCTGTTTATTGGGCAAAATGAAGACCGTCAATAACTAACAGTTTTTCCATTTTCCTAAACAGAGCTGTTGCCGCCGCCGAGTTGTCGTCACCGATACTTCTAGAACATCATCGAGCTGGCCTCGAAGCCAACTTGCAAGCAACAATAAGCAGTCTGCTGAAAAACCCTCCGTTCTCCCTTCGAGAACCTCAGGGCGAACGGAGAGGAACTTGAAATGAGTAGGGATTTTCCGTTCATGCTGAGCCTGTCGAAGCATTCCTAATCTTTTTTCGCAACCTGCTAGGGCAATTCGGCTAATAGCCGACCCGCGCCGCGAAGCGGTTGCCGCAGGTGAAGCTGTTTCTGCACGTACCAGACTCGCGCGGCGACGGGATGGACCACCGGCACTCCAAGATCTTGCTCCGCGGGAATGACGTCAATCACGCGCCAGGCGCCGGAGCCCAGTAGATAAATACCTTCAGCGTCGGGATGCTTGAGAAAAGATCGCTTGAGGTGATGGTAGATTTCTTCACTGGAAATATTTTTTGCCTCCGCCGGTGATGTATCCATCCCTTCCATTGCCAACACCTCAAATCCCGCAGCAGTGAAATAGCGCGTGAAAATATTATTCAGGTTGTTGTCTCGGTAGTACGTACAACCGATAAATTTCCTTATCCCCAAAGCGTGCAGCGCGGCGGCCTGTGTCATTCCGGAAGTGAAAATGCGGATTTTATACTTCGCTTCCCAGTCTCGCACGATCTCCTGCTCGCCTTGGTAGCCGCGCACCATGAATGGCGGGCCGCCTTCGGGGTGCATGAGGTCGACACCGATCCTGGCGAGTTCCGCCACACACTTGTGATAGGTCTCCATGGCCGTCAAATAGCCTCGCTCCGTATGTTCCGTGATTCCTGCGTAAACTGGTATCACACCAACGCCCTCAGGAAGCAGGCGAATAAACTCAACGAGCGATCCTGATTCATACGTAGGTTTCACAACGCCGACTGTGCCACGCCAGTTTGCTGACGCCATCGCACACCTCTCTTAAACTGCTCTTCTACATCGGTCTAATGTTGACACGGATAAGCAGGTAGGGAGCGCCACTGTGAAGTGCCGATTTCTTCTGTATCATTCGAGCACAACCAGCTGGGTTGCCACATGGGGCAGGTGCAGATGGCACCAAATCCGGAAGATTCCTGCCTTATCGGCCACAAATTCAGCGGTCTCCGGCTTACCCCGATTGACCACCACCTTTACGCCAAATTCATCAATCGCCAACCCGTGCTCGGCTGGATCATCCTTGACGTTGTTGATGGCACGGATTCTAACACGGTCGCCGCGTTTCACGATGATCGGTCCCGGCACCCAGATATTCGAGCCTTCATATTTGACATTCACCAGCGTGAACTCCCGCGTTACCTGAGGCTGCCCTCCTTGAGCTTGAATCAACCACAGGATGAGAGATAATCCCACACTCATGACCAGGAGCGGACCAAGTAGCAGCCGGTTCTTTTGGTTTTTCATGGCTTTCCTCCGGAGGTTACGTTGAGGATTAGGGCGTGCATGCGTAACATAGGCAACTAAATCATGTCAAGGAAAGCTGCCGGCAGCGTTGCTTGCTCCTGTTCTGGAATAAATTCCTTGACGGCAATGTCCAGCGTCGCTTATAACCCCGGCGGGTGCAACAACTCCAGCATGATTCCGCGCACGATAAATGTCGTCCTCGCCATGTTCGTGTCGGCCGCCGCGCTCGCTTTTGGCGCGGACACCGAACAAGCGGGCAAGAACATTTTCGACTCCCACTGTGCGGTATGCCACGGTGCTCAGGGTGATGGTGAAGGTCCTGAAGCGAGCCGTTTCTTTACACGTCCTCCAGATCTTAGACGCGGGCTTTTTAAATTCCGTTCAACCCCCAGCGGCGCGCTCCCCACAGATCAGGACCTCGAGCGCACAATCCGCAAAGGGTTGCCGGGCTCAGGCATGGTTACGCAGGATCATCTGAGCGATCTGGAGATCCAAGCGGTCATCGCCTACATAAAGACTCTTTCCCCGCGATGGGCGAGCGACACGAGTCCCAAACCGATTGCCACGATTCGGCCAGCGAACCTTGATGCCCTTTTCTCAAAGGGTGCTGATCTTTTTAAGAAGGCAGGCTGCCCCGAGTGCCATGGAGAGAGCGGCCGCGGGGATGGTCCCTCCGCAGGAACCCTCACGAGTGGCGGTCGACCGACCCGTCCCGCTGATCTCACGCGGAGGCCTCTCAAAGGCGGAGACCAGCCTGAGGATATCTACCGCATGCTCGCTACGGGCCTTGATGGAACGCCAATGCCGTCCTATCGCGATGCGCTCGACGACTCTGAAATCTGGACTCTGGCGGTTTACGTCAGCCGCCTGGCGATTCCTGGAAGCCGGTTTCCATTAACCGAGGATGAACGCATCGGCCGTGACATCGAAGACAAGCACCAGCCTTGGCGGCGCGGAAAAAATCCTGCGGTCAAAAGACGGTAATTCGGCGTCGCAGTTAGGTCGCCATAGCCCTCCACGCCCATACCATCGTCCTTCCCAATCATCGTCCGATCACAGCACCATGCCCTTGTCCCATCTGGCCATGGTTTCTCCACGTTGGCGGATTGGACAATGCCTTGTGATCTGATAAGGGAAGGCCGAAGCCTATGCCAAAGGTCCTGATACTCGAGAAGACAGTTAACTTTGCGGCACTGCTCAGAAGGCGGTTTTCGAGGAATCATATCTCGGTGGAAGGTAGCTCGGATGTTGCAGCCGCCACGGCCAAGTTCAAAGGTGCGGCCTACGATGTACTGATCTGGGACGCCGTTGCATCCAAGACCGAACAATCGCAGGGGATAGCACTGCTCGACCTACTGACCAGAGACTCAAGCAGGACCTATGTGATTGTCGTGACAGATCACGACCAGGCATTTCCCGTCGATCGCCTGAGGGGCTACGCCCACCGGACACTCACGCGCCCCGTGGACGAAGATGAGATCTGCGCGCTTGTCACTCAAGCTTTACACCAACAAGCGTTACTGCCCAGCGATCGCCCCGAGCATGACATACCCATTCCGCTGGAATTCGAGGGCATGCTGGGGATCAGCCTTCCGATGCGCGACGTGTTTCAAAAGATTATCGAGGCTGCCTCAGAAGACATAGCGGTATTGATCACCGGTGAAACGGGCACCGGAAAGGATATGGTCGCCTCTGCTATCTACAAGAGAAGCAGGCGAAAGAAAGGCCCGTATATCGTCGTCAATACGGGCGCCATTTCATCCGAACTGATTGCAAGCGAGCTCTTCGGCCATGAAAGAGGCGCCTATACAGGCGCCATCGAAACAAGCAAGGGACGCTTTGAGGAAGCCCATACCGGGACCATTTTCCTTGACGAAATCAGCACCATCAATGAGAAGGCGCAAGTCAGCTTGCTGCGAGTACTGGAAACCAAAACTTTCCGGCGCGTCGGCGGGGAGAAAGATATCTGCGTTGACGTTCGGGTTATAGCGGCGACGAACGAAAACCTCGAAGAGGCGGTTAAAGAGAAGCGCTTTAGAGAAGACCTATTTTATCGTCTCGATGTTTTTCATATCCATGTTCCGCCTCTGCGCGAGCGTCCGGGAGGCGTAACCCTTATGACCAATCATTTCGTGCCTCATTTCAACGCTATCTATAAGAAAAAAGTGCGCGGCATTCCAACCGAGACCTGGAGCTACCTCAGAGGCTACTCGTGGCCGGGCAACGTACGGGAATTGAAAAACGTTATTCAGCGAGCCGTTCTGATGGCCAAGACGGAAGAGCTGACACCCGATCTGCTCCCCTTGAGAATCAGGTCTATCACCAGCGAGAACTCTGGACAGCTTCTTCCCATCCATGTGGGAATGACGCTTAGTGCCGTCGAGAAAGAATTTATCGCGATGACCCTTGCCGCTACCAAAGGAAACAAAAAAGAAGCGGCGCAAAAACTCGCCATCAGTCGCCGAGCGCTTTACGATAAGCTCAAAAAGCATGGATTACTGTAGAAATGAAGCTCACCGGATCCCCGTTTTCGTATTTCGCCTCCCCGATGCCCGAGCGCTGGTTTATCACCCCACCCTCAAAGTGTGCCGTGTGAAGTATACCCACGTTGAGCGTTCGCACGTGTGATATTCTTGCACAGTTAAAATCACCTATCTGCCATCGAACATCAATCAGTTGTCCTCAACAATCAGCAGCTTACCTCGGACCATCGCAATCAGCTTCACGCTGGCATCTTGATTGCGGTTGTTTATCTCAGCCGCGCTTAGTCCATAGACGGCCCGCTGG
>CAYPHJ010000146.1:0-3955 GCA_964410485.1 uncultured Syntrophobacteraceae bacterium | reverse complement strand
CCCGCTGAACGCAGGGTGCGTCTTCGAGACGAACGCTCTGTCTTTTGGGGTTGTCAGGTGCTGCGCCGGTTCGAAAAAATCTTGCTTGTTTGCGCCGAGAACTATGATGAGGTCGAGGACTATCTTATTCGAGCCGGGGTGCTTGTCACTAAAGTCGATAGTGGAAATAAGGCGGTTTGTAAGGTCCGCAAAGAGACTTTTGATACGGCCGTTGTTATCTCCACCGGCAAAGAAATGGATTTGGTCGAGACTGTTTTCAATCTGCGAGATCTTAACGTTGCGTTGGAAATCGTGATCGTGACCGACAGTACCGACACAAGCAAGAGCGTAATCGCAAAGATTGCCGCGACTGTACCGAATACGATCGCACTCAATCGTCAGGGATTAGAGGTTCTACTGGAGGCGTTGGCGACAGAACTGCGAGGCGAGCTGAAGCATTGAATCATGCTGGAGACGCTCCCAAGTATTTTTTTAACAACATCGACTCGTGTCCTGGTTGTACGATTAATCTCCACCATTGTTATAGGCGTGCCAGAAGAAAAGAGTTCTGGCTTTGTCCTCGACGGGAGGAAGTGCCGAAATGCTTGAGGCAGCCGTTGGCGCCCTTGATAATCTCTCCAGTTGCCCTTGTGTCGTAGGAATATTTCCTGCGCGGCTTGTCTTTCTTTTCTTTGGCGTTTTGGTGGGCCTGTCTCTGGGAGCGATCCCGGGCCTGGGCGGCATCGTTGGGCTCGCCATTCTCCTTCCCTTTACTTTTGCTCTCGATCCCTATGCCGCCTTTGCCATGATGATCGGGTTGATTTCTGTGACCAGCACGTCAGATACCATCCCGTCGGTCCTATTCGGTGTTCCAGGAACCGTGGCGTCTCAGGCGACTATTCTCGATGGCCATCCGATGGCTAAAAAAGGCGAGGCTGGACGGGCCTTCGGCGCCGCTTACACGGCGTCGCTGCTCGGAGGACTCTTCGGCGCTCTAGTGCTTGCACTCTCGATCCCGATCCTTCGCCCGGTCGTTCTCGCCTTCGGCTCCCCCGAGTTTTTCATGATGGGCCTCCTCGGGATCTCCATGGTTGCCGTTCTCAGCGGCGGAGCTCCTGTTAAGGGATTGATCGCGGGAGCCGCCGGTTTGACGATAGGCATGATCGGCGCAGATCCGCAGGCCGCCTTTCCACGTTGGGCTTTCGACGCCCTTTACTTGTGGGATGGCATCCCGCTCGTCCCCGTCACGCTCGGCGTGTTTGCGATCCCGGAAATCGTCGATCTTGCCGTCAAAGGCACGCGCATAGCGGATGTACCGCAGGGAAAGACAACGACAAGAGGCGTCTTGAGCGGCATCTCCGATGGCTTTCGCCACTGGTTTCTCGTCCTGCGTTGCAGCACGATCGGGGTTTGGGTTGGAGCCGTCCCTGGAATGGGCGCCTCGGTCGTGGATTGGTTTGCCTATGGTCATGCCGTCCAAACCGAAAAAGGAGCCTCCGACTCCTTTGGCAAAGGGGATGTGCGCGGTGTGATCGCGCCCGAAAGCGCGAACAACGCCAAGGAGGGAGGCGGCCTGATCCCCACCATAGCTTTCGGCGTCCCTGGAAGCGCGTCGATGGCGCTGCTCCTGGCAGCGTTTTTAATCCAGGGCCTTGTGCCTGGCCCTGATATGCTCACCAAGCATCTGGACATCACGTACACCATGATCTGGAGCCTGGCGCTTGCGAATATTATGGGGACTGCCATCTGTCTGGCCTTTACACCACAACTGGCCAAGGTCGCCATGGTGCGCATCCATCTGCTTGCGCCGCTGGTTATAGCGATTATTTTCCTGGCTGCTTTTCAAGCGAGTACCAACTTCGGCGATCTTATCACACTTATGTCCTTCTCATCGCTGGGGTGGCTGATGAAGCGCTTTGGCTGGCCCAGGCCTCCGCTGATCCTCGGCCTCGTGCTTAGCGGGATCCTCGAGAGATATCTGTTTATATCCGTAAGGCGCTATGGCCTCGTCTGGCTGGTGGATCGACCGCTCGTGCTGGCCATTGCGCTGATTACCATTATCAGCGTGTGGTATGGCTTGCGCCGCTCTAGGCACGAGAGAAAGAGCCGCCGAATCGAAGCCCCGGCCTCCAGCGGGCTGAAGCTAACTCCATCGGCCCTATTTACTCTTGTCATCTTCCTCCTTTTTTCCTTTGCCGTCTTCACTGCCTCAGGGTGGTCCTATCAGACCCGTATGTTCCCCTGGGCCATTGGCATCCCCGCCATGAGTTTATCCCTGGTGCAGTTTGGCATCGAGATCTGGAGGGCGCGGCGGCCCACAACTATCGAGGACACGACGGGCATTATGGATTTACCCGTGGATCGCAGCGTTCCAGTCTCGCTGGTCATCCATCGCGCCGCGAATATGTTTGGCTGGCTATTCGGTCTATTTGCAGCGGTCTGGCTGGTGGGCTTCCTGATAGCTGTTCCGCTTTTCATGGTTCTGTATCTAACATTTCAGGCGCAAGAGAAATGGTGGGTAACACTGGCTTCAACAGCATGCGTCATGCTGTTTGTTCTGGGCGTGTTTCATTATGTCATTCACGTTCCCTGGCTCGAAGGAGCTATAGCTTGGCCCCAGGAGATGCTCATTGGTTGGATCGGCCGCTAAAATGGCTGGATGGCGTTTTCAATTGGCGATGATGGTTTGTTGGGAGGAGTCTGGGAAATAAAGCTCTTAAAACGAAAGGAGGTTTGTATGAAAAAGATAATTTGGCTACTTTTAGTGAGTCCCGCTGCTTTTGGCCTTGTCTTTTTCGCTGCTTTGTCTGGGGCCTGGGCGGACGACTTTTATGAAGGCAAGACCATCCGCATCATCGTGGGCTTTCCAGCCGGCGGGGGCTACGACACCTACACCCGTGCCATTGCCCGACACATGCCGAAGCATCTTCCGGGAAAGCCTCGCATGGTGGTGGAGAACATGGTTGGCGCGGGGAGCCTGATTGCGGGGAACTATACTTACGAGAAAGCCAAGCCGGACGGGCTCATCGTGGGAGCCTGGAACAGCGCGTTTACCCTATATCAGGCTCTCGGTGACCCGGCGGTTAAGGTCGATGCGCAGAAGGTCGGCTGGATCGGCGCTCCAAGCAAAGGATCGCCGCACTGCAGCATTATGGCCTTTACCGGCTTTGAAACCTTCGAAGATATCCTCAAATCGCCAAAGCCCATCGTAATGGGCGCAAACAGGGCGGGATCGACGTATCATGACCTGCCGAAGCTCTTAAACGTAATCGTCGGCACCAAATTCGATGTTATCACCGGCTACGGCGGGACCGCGGACATTCGTCTCGCCATGCAGAGAAAAGAGGTAGACGGCGCGTGCTGGGGCTGGGAGTCTGCGAGAGTCACCGGTAGAGCACTGCTCGATGCAAAGGGAGAGGATAGGCTTATTCCCATCTTGAACCACAAAAGGTGGGAAGACGCGGATGTCAGGAACGTCCCGCTGACCCGCGACGTTATTGGGGAAAAAGGCGGCGAAGCGGCTGTGCAGCTTTATAATGCATGGAGCGGGCACTATGAGTTCCAGCGCCCCCTTGCGGTCCCACCCGGCACACCCAAGGAGCGGCTACAGCTCCTGCGCAAAGCGTTTGCTCATACGATGGAAGATTCGGAGTTTCTTGCCGAAGCTAAAAAAGCCAAGCTGGATATTGTGTACACTTCCGGGCAAGAAATTGAGGAGATCGTACAAAACATCCTAGGAATCCCTGGTTCGGCTAAAGAAAAACTCCGATTTCTCATACCCAAATAAGAAGTCTGCTCGACGGGGGCAGCTTTTACATAACCAGGGGCCGGCTCACCTCCGTCCCCTGGTTACTTTCACCTGGATTCAACACGATTGCGACTGCGCAGCTGTTTTACTTATTCACTATCCTGTGAAGTATCCGTACATAGAAGTTCTGAGCCTGTGACTTTTCTACACAGCTCCGGAGCGTCTCGG
>CAYPHJ010000145.1:0-9162 GCA_964410485.1 uncultured Syntrophobacteraceae bacterium | reverse complement strand
AAAACCCTCTCGGAGTCCTTCGACGGGGCTCAGGACGAACGGAGGGGAGCTGATACTGTTGATGATTTTCCGTTCATGCTGAGGTTCTCGAAGCATTCCTAATCTTTTTTCAGCAACCTCCTAGAAGAACACTCGGAGCCCACGCCAGCAGGGGTCGGATAAGCGGCCGACGTTATAAAGTTCACCAAACAGTGTCAACAATCTGGGGTCAACTCCTGCCAAAGACGACCGACGTACCAGCGCACCGAGGGCGGGATCATTGTTATCTACCCCTTCTGCCCACTTCAAGTGCTTTGCCACAGACCTTGAAGCTCTACCCAGGTGGTGTTACACGACAAAATGATAGCCTGAATCGGGATAGAGATCTTGAAGGTTCACATTCTTGGCTGCGGCGATGCTTTCGGTAGCGGCGGCCGCAATCAGAGCGCCTATTTGATCGAGGCCAATAACCGCTTTTTTTTGCTGGACTGCGGGCCGACGACGCTGCTGGCCATGAAGCGTGCGGGCTTTGATCCAAAGGATTTGGACGCGGTCTTTTTAAGCCACCTGCACGGCGATCATTTTGGCGGCCTTCCTTTCCTCTTTCTCGAATATTTGTACGAAAACCCGCGTGCCAAACCCTTGCATTTGGCAGGCCCGCCTGGGACCGAGGAAAGAATTATACAACTCTATGGTGTCATGTACGGCGGCGGATCCCCAGCAAAAGAAATTCCCCCAACCCATTTTCACATTCTTCATCCGGGCAAGCAGTCTTTGGTCGAGGGAATTCAAGTGGACCCGTTTCGCGTACCTCATCAGGTCAATGAAATTTCGCTGGCTCTTAAGATTTCCTGTGCGGGAAAGCAGCTGTTGTTTTCCGGCGATTCAGCTTGGACTGAACAGTTCGTCACGCACGCGCGTGGGGTGGATCTCTTTCTTTGCGAGTGCTGCTTCTATGACCAGGCAACGACGAACCATATGAATTATCTTAAAATAAAAGAGGTTCTGCCGCGGCTGCAATGTAAGAGAATCGTCCTGACCCATTTGGGCGAGGCCATGCTCGCGCGCAGGAATGAGATCGAGATCGAATGCGCTGAGGACGGCATGATGATCGAACTGTGAGCCTTTTTTTGGGCAAGGAGCACGGCGCACAGTGGCAGACTGACCATGCCAATACTGTTGCGCTCTGTTCTGGACGCTATGTGCTTGTCTGCTGGTGTGTTATCAGCTAGGCCGGTTCACCTCGGCCGCACCCGGTAGGATCAAAGTCTCGTAGCCGCTCTCTTTTAGGATCTGCTCCGCGGTCTCCTGAGCTTCCAAGAGTTCCGCATAGGGCCCGACCCGGACACGAAACATGGGGTGGCCATTGCCGACGTCAGCTTGCTCCAGGAAAGCATCGAACCCGATGGCCGACAAATCATCGAGCACAGATTCGGCGCGGTGACGCTCGCGAAAAGAGCCGACCTGCACGATGTAGCCGTCGGCCGACGGCAGTCCGGACTCTTCCTGGAGCGGTACGAAAAATGCGGGCGACGAGTCGGACTCAACACCGTCACGTTTTTCTGCGGGAACCCGGACGACAGCGGGGGTAAGATCGTTTGAGCTTGGGTGATGATCGAAACCATACTCTAGAAGTTTTCGCGTATCGTTCCAGAGCTCTCGGGCACCCAGTATGGCTACGATCAAAGTGACTCCATTGCGCTGTACCGCGCCGACAAAACACCTTTGGGCAGCGTGCGTATAGCCCGTTTTGCCACCGATAGCGCCGTCAAAGTTCCACAGGAGTCGATTGTGATTCCTTACGGCGATACGTCGATTGATGACCTTTTTTTTCACGACAGACCTGGAATGTACAGAGCCTATTTTGGTTTGCACGACGTCGCGAAAGACCCTGTTTGTCATCGCGTACCTGAAAATAGTCGCGAGGTCCCTGACCGTCGAATAGTGATTTGAAGCCGTCAGGCCGTGGGGATTGGTAAAGTGAGTATTCATGGCTCCGATTGATCGCGCTTTTTTGTTCATCAGATCGGAAAAGCCTGCCACAGAACCGCCGATACCTTCGGCCAAGACGACACTCGCATCATTCGCCGAAGACAAAAGAATCGCATAGAGCAAATCCTGCATGGTCATTGATTGGCCGGCCCGCAGGTGGAGCTTGGATGCCGGTACACGGGGCGCCTTTTTGGAGACCTTCAGTCGTTCGTCAAGTTTTCTTTCGCTCTCCAGGGCAACAAGGGCCGTGACCACCTTGGTCGTACTTGCCGGAGGCAAGCGAAGGTCGGGCTCTTTTTGATATAGAATCTTGCCGGTTGCTGCATCCATAATGATAGCGGCACGGGCGGTCAAATCTTCGTCTGGTGAGAAAGACCAGGCTGAACCGCTCAACAAAACAACAACCGAAAGCAACGGGCCAATGGAAAACAATGTACGGTAGCGCAGGTTGTAAGACCTCCCTCTTGTGTTTTCCCGCTGAAGTTGGCGCTCAGCCGGGAGGTGAATAGAACTGCTTTATAACATACTTGGCAGAGGTTGAATAGACACTAAATATGCAAATTTGCGTACACGAATTTGCCTGCTCGATTCACTCCCATAAAGGAGCGCAAGTAATCAATTTTACTGTCAATCCAACAACTTGATTTGGGTGGGAGTCTCCAGAATGAGCCCTAACCCATATTGAGGATGGTTCTTGATTTCCCCCTGCACCTCGACTTCGCGTCCTTCGAAAATCCTGGGCGGGAGTTTGTTGTTTTCGAACAGTTCGAGCGCCGAAGCGAAGATCACTGCGGTAAGCGCCTCTCGCGACGGACCAAAGTTCACGAAGTAAGTATTGCTCTTGGCGGAATGGCCGACGCGAAAAACTCTGCCGCGAACCCGCACTTGACTGCCGGTGAGACTACGAAGTTTTTCGACATCTCGCGCCGAAATTAGCGGTATTTCGGGTTGAACGGGTTCCGGTCTCGCGGGGGCCAATCGAACTGAGAAACTCCGCGGTTCATTGGGCGGAAGATTACCGGTCTCCTTAAATCCGGTCAGGTACGGCGGATTCCAGCGATTGTAAAACAAATTTGTAAAAAAGCCTGCTATAAAGGCCACAACAATCACTACAATGACGCTCGAACGGGTCAAGATTTCCTCCCCCAAAGCTGAAAAAAAGCCTTGCGATACAATTCAGCCAGAGGCCCGGCATTGCGGAACATCAGTAAATTTTCGTCATTGAATCGGTCTGCCGAGTGCGTCCAGTTATACGACCCCGTGAAGACCACGGCATGATCGATGACAGCGAATTTTTGATGCATAAGGCCCGCGTCTCTATCCGGTGACGGCGTCTTGCCCCCTGAAATGCGCCGGACAGAAACCTTTTGCATTTCCAGCAATCTGCTCTTTGAGTTTTCGTTGGCGGCATCGAATTCCCTGTCAACAATCACCTGGACAACTATTCCGCGTTTCCTGGCTTCAATTAGGGCAATCGCCAGGTCATTGTGGGTAAACGCATAAACGGCTACAAGAATCTCCTTCTCAGCCTTGCCAATTTCTCGAAGCAGATGCCCCGAACACCTTTCCTGTGGACTGAAACAAGCCTGAACGAGCATCTCCGCGCAGCCCCCGGTGTCCGAAAAGATCAGCACGCAAAATAAGGCTACCGCAACAACTGTTCGGCTGATCATCTTGCTACGTCAGAGCGGGTCGGGCGCCACGGACGCGCCGGCAAACACATATCCAGAATTAACCTCTCGAGCACCAGTCGGGGAGAGCTACCGGTAGACTTTAGACGTAAATCCGTCTCAAAAATTCGCCGCATGTAAACCATCAGCTCGTCGAGAGAAAACTGTTCAGCTCTCTGGAAGCACATATAGTCGGCATAAGGATTGCGCATTACGAATGGACCGTTGTTCTGCGTTAAAATCCTTTGGAATTGCTCATAGCTCATTCCGCGGCGCCAAACCCCGTGCAATTCGCGGTCTATAAGTTGGCGCGCCATGACTAACTTGCGCATCTCGCTCGCCAGTATCGCTAAAAGCTTTAAAGGGTGTTCTCCTTGAGCCAAAAGACGGATCAACTGGTTAAGAGAAGCTGTCACATCGCGACCAGCTATAAACCGGGTAAGGTCGAGTACCCAACCTTCTCCTCGATCGGCAACTGTCATCTCCACGTCGTGAGGGCCAATTGACGGGCGATTGCCCACATACAAGATTAACTTTTCCAACTCCTGGTCGAGACTCCTTAGTTCCTGGCTCACGCGTGGCAAGAGCATCTCTCTTGCTCGGTTCTCGATTGTTTTTCCCGCCTCCCGGAGCCGCCGATTTACGAATTCGATCGACGCCTCGCGGCTGAGCTTACCACTACGATCTCGCTCAATAGCTAGGTTGAGAACGCCGCCAATCTCCTCTAGCCGTTTGTAAAGACGGGCGCGCCGGTCAACTTGCAATGCGGTAATGAGCACAACGCTCCACGGGGGAGGCCCCCGGTCCAAGAGCTTCTCAAGACGATTCCCTTCAGCCTGCGGGCGCTGTCTTAGCTCCATGCCCTTGGTGCGACAATAAAGTAACGCCGCTTCTGCCGTCTCCCTGGCTGCCTGATTTTCACCCGCCAGCGTCTCCGCGAGATGCTCGACGGAAGCCGGATCGAGCTCCTCCCATTGCGCTTGCGTCCAACCTTCAAACACCAGCCAGTCAACCAATAACCTGGCGGCCTCGTCTCTCTGTCCTTCGTGCCAAAGTTGCAGCGCTTTTGCCCCCAGTTCTCCCCGTTGTTCGCGTGAAAGGAAATACGGCGCATTTTCAATCCATAAAATCTTCTTCCGCGACAACAATGGCGGGGTCATCACTGAAGCCTCGATTTGCTCCCAGGACGCGCTGTTTCCGTCATATCGCTCGAGATTGAATGCCCGCTCATCTGCGGGAATGAGCAGGTTGACAATCGCTTTACAGGCCTCCCGCACGCGAAGATCCTCGCCAAAGACAAGTAATACGGGGGGGCCGCCGCCACTCTGGATTTCGGCCAACAGGCTGGCTAAGTCAGTTTTCATACGGGGAATCCGCGGACAATCTGAACACGCTCCCTCCAAATCTACCGTTGTCTTGGCACCCACATCTGGTTTTTATCACTCCACACATAATCGGACTTCCAGACCTTTAGGCCGATCGTGTACTTGCCGCCCGATTTAGAAACGAAGACCTTCTCAGCACAATGAGGAACATCGGTACGAGCTACGATAAACACCTTTTTGGAAATACCTTTATTGATCAGAATTCGGTCACCCTCGCGCATCGAGGTGCGATTTTGCTTTTTCACCTTCATAAGCCCGGCGTCTATTATGCTCAAGTGGCGGGGAATTTTCCATAACCGCACGGATTCGGTTGAAGCTTGACAATTTCCAGCCGGTCTTATAGCTCTCGCATCAGCGATGCCTCTGATGATGACAGCTATCAAACTTGGCGCATTTAGCCGCTGGTAAGTCAGCGGGTATATGATGAATCCAAATGGTTGGGCAGTCGGCTAGGCTCGGTACGTTTTCAGCCGGAGGGACATGATGAGATTGGTCACTTACTCTAAGAATAAGCAACAATGCCTGGGGCTTGTGGGGCCTCAGGGGCAGATCATCGATCTCGCCGAATTAAATCGCCGCTCGTTACGCCTCGGGCCTGCGCCGTTTCTCGAAAGCATGCAGGCTTTCATCGAGGGTGGCGGGAAGGCCGTTCAGTTAGCCCGCAAAGCTGAAGCCTACGTTAACGGAAAAAGCGCCGATGACCAGAAAAAGCTGACGCGCGCCGGCGCGCTGTTGAAGCTCAGCCAGGTAAGGCTCATGGCGCCGATTCCCTCACCAAAGAAAAATGTCGTAATGCTGGGCATCAACTATCGCGAGCATGTCGAGGAAGGAGCCAGGGCCCGATCGCTAGAGATCAAGTATCCCGAGTGGCCGGTTTATTTCACCAAACCGGCAACATCCGTCATTGGCCACCTGGGGAAAGTTATCAAGCACAAGATTACAGACAAACTCGATTGGGAAGTGGAACTTGCAGTGGTGATCGGTAAAAAAGGCCGTGACATTCCCAAGGAGAAAGCTTACGAGCATGTATTCGGATACACAATTTGTCTGGATATGACTGCCCGCGAATTGCAGCGCATCCACGGGCAATGGTTCAAGGGGAAATCTCTCGACACTTTCTGCCCCATCGGGCCATGGATCGTTCACAAGAGCGCCCTGCCAGATCCGCAGCAATTACGCCTCATCTGCCGGGTCAACGGCGAAGTCATGCAGGACGGCAATACCCGGGACATGATCTTCGACATCCCTACGATCATAGAGAGTTTATCTGCGGGGCTCACGCTTGAACCGGGCGATATCATCAGCACCGGCACACCCTCTGGAGTAGGCTTTGCCAGGGTCCCTCCGGTATTTCTCAAACCCGGTGACAAAGTGGAAGGGGAAGTTGAAGCGATCGGCACCCTGGAAGTTGAGATTGCCGGGACCTAACATAAAGGCGAGGGCGACCCATCGCCCGTAAGTTGACTTGCCCACCGCGCTTTGTTAAGCGTTGTGCATGCTAGGGGTGTCTGCCCGAAAAGGCAGACTGAGAGCCTGAGATCACAATAGCAGGTAACCCTTTGAACCTGATCCGGATAGCGCCGGCGTAGGGAAGCGTGAGAGTCACAGCCCCGCGCGTTTATGGCGTTTATGAGACTAACGCCGGGCGAGCTTAAAACCGTATTCCCTGGTCACTCCGTGTGGTGGCCCTTGCGGATGCGGTTTTTTTGTTTCCTGTGAAGATCCAAATTAACGGAGACAACAAAGAGGTCAAAGACGGCCTCAGCCTAAGCTCGCTCCTCGAGGAGCTTCAAATCCGTCCCGGTCGGGTTGTGGTTGAGCTGAATCGGACTATCGTCTCACGCGAACTTCACGGTTCGACGTTGCTCAAAGAAGGAGATGTTTTGGAGATCGTCCACTTTGTCGGTGGAGGATAAAGGACATTCTATGGAAGATACATTCAAACTTGCCAATAGGACTTACCGTTCACGGCTTATCGTTGGGACCGGAAAGTACAAGGATTTTGCGGAGACCCGAAAGGCAATCGAAGTCTCGGGCGCCGAGATTGTCACGGTGGCCGTGCGTCGCGTCAATATTACTGATCCGGACAAAGACAATCTGCTCGATTATCTGGATCCGAAGAAATATACCATTCTGCCCAATACAGCGGGCTGTTACACGGCTGAGGATGCGCTTCGCACTTGCCGGCTCGCGCGCGAAGCCGGAGTGGGAAATATGGTCAAACTTGAAGTCATCGGCGATGACAGAACCCTGTTCCCGGACATCCCGGCAACGCTTGATGCGGCAAAGATCCTTATAAAAGAAGGTTTCGTTGTCCTGCCCTACATCAACGATGATCCCATTACAGCAAGGAAGCTCGAAGACATCGGTTGCGCCGCCGTGATGCCCCTGGCCGCGCCCATCGGCTCCGGACTCGGCATCCGAAATCCCTATAATATCCGAATTATCCTCGAACACGCCAACGTCCCGGTCATTGTCGATGCCGGTGTCGGAACCGCCTCCGATGCCGCCGTGGCAATGGAGATGGGCTGCGATGCAGTGCTCATGAATACAGCAATCGCCAGCGCAAAGGACCCCATTCTTATGGCCGAAGCAATGCGGCTAGGTGTTGAAGCCGGAAGAAAGGCGTTCTTGGCTGGACGCATTCCGAAAAAGCTGTACGCGACGGCCTCTAGCCCGCTTGAGGGCGTTCTCGGCTAATATCCCGTGCCGCGACCTGCTTTTGATCTTTATCTTGTCAGCGATCGCAAACTGAGCGGCAAGCGTGATCTCCTCTGGGTTCTGGAACAGGCCCTGGAAGGCGGCGCTCGTGCCATTCAACTCAGAGAGAAAGACTTAAACGGCCGCGACTTGTTTCATCTCGCCGAAAACACGCGCAGGCTCTGCGCCGATTACAAAGCGATGCTGTTCATCAACGACCGGGTCGATATCGCGTTGGTTGTCGATGCTGACGGCGTGCAGCTCGGCGGCGATTCCATGGATGTCGCGGTCGCGCGCGAGTTATTGGGCGAGCATAAAACGATCGGGGCGTCGACCCATTCTCTCGACGAGGCACAGTCAGCAGAACGGAACGGCGCAGATTTCGTTTTGTTCGGGCCCGTGTACTTCACGCCTTCGAAAGCGGCGTATGGAGCCCCGCAAGGGGTCGCCGCAATCAGGCAAGTCGCAGATAAGCTCTCGATCCCAGTTTATGCGATCGGCGGCATCAAGCCGGAAAATATCGCGGAGCTAAAAAAAGCCGGCGTGCGCGGCATCGCCGTCATTTCCGCAGTGATCGAAGCCAACGATCCGAAACAAGCCACGCGAGAGCTTCTCCAGCAACTCCTATGAAAAATCGGGGGGTGGAGAGGGAGTGGTGGCACAGCTGCCCCAGAGCGGTCACCCGCGTATGCTCCGCAGCGCCGTACCCCCTCGATACGCGATCTCGGAGGATCGCTACTCGGGGACACGGCACCCCCTTCCGATTCCCCGAGTAGCGCGAAGCGCGTAGCGAGGGGCAGGGAATGCCGGTTCTCGATATTGGCGTTCGAATAATGGGCTGCCTCCATTTTCATCCTTTGTAGGCGAGCGTAGGCTAATGAAACACTCCTATGAAAATCGGGGGGTGGAACCTCGGCCGCCCTTGTTCTAGGATCCGTCGCCCTAGAGCCTTTTCTGAACGTCATTCTGAGGAGCGTCGCGACGAAGAATCCGCTTTTTCTGCGGTCCGCGGTCCCCGGTCGTCGGTCGTTTCAAAGCAGATCCCTCACGGAGTTTATCCTGAGCAGCGTCGAAGGATTCAGGATGACAGTCCTGCTGTACGAGGGAAAGACCCCATTTTCATCCGATACGCGATCTCGGAAGATCGCTACTCGGGGGCACGGCATCCCCTTCCGATTCCCCGAGTGCGCGAAGCGCGTAGCGAGGGGCAGGGAATGCCAGACCTTCTCGATATGGCGTTGGGGTAATGGGCTGCCTCCATTTTCATCTTTGCAGGCGAGCGTAAGATCATGAAACACTTCGCGGCTAAGCCCGAGCTTTGATCGGTTTATTCCTGAGCGGCTTCATGTTAGGCTCTGTTATCCTGCATGCGTAACCCCCGAGCCACCCTAGCTCAGTCGGCAGAGCAACTGATTCGTAATCAGTAGGTCGCCGGT
>CAYPHJ010000144.1:0-9174 GCA_964410485.1 uncultured Syntrophobacteraceae bacterium | reverse complement strand
CGAACATCGAACCTCGAACGTCGAACCTTCCACATTCAAAACTTTGCGCGTTACGTGACGTTCGGGAACATCGGTGAATGGCGCTTTTCAACGAGCTTGCCATCACCGAGGTACATGTGCACGCCGCAGGGCAAACAGGGGTCGAAGCTGCGCACCGTGCGCATGATATCGATTCCTTTGAACTTCTCCCTGCCGTTTTCTTCGAAGATCGGCGTATTTTGAATCGCGTCTTCGAAGGGTCCCGGCGTGCCGTTAAAGTCTCGTGAACTGGCATTCCATGTTGTCGGAGGATACGGGTGATAGTTGGCGATCTTGCCGTCACGGATCACCATGTGATGGGAGAGTCCGCCGCGCACCGCCTCCGTAAACCCGCAACTGATTGCGTCGCTGGGAACCGTGAACGGTTCCCAGGTCTTTTGATTACCCGCACGAACTTCCCGGAAAGCCTGCTCTAAAAAGTGAAGCGCACAAGCAGCGGCATAGGCCTGGAAATAGCTGCGCGCCCGATTACGCTCGAGTGTGTTGCAATGCTTGGGAATTTTCCATTCGAAGATAGTCTCAGCCCTGTTTGTCGTTTTAGGCAAATTGATGATGACGCTGTGGCCGGTTGCCCTCGTGTAGTTCGTGTCAACCAGACCCGCCAGTGCGGTCACCCACAACCGCGCCAGCGGCCCCCCTCCCGTATCCAGCGCTAAATGGTCTTTACCGTCGAACCAACGCGGCGACATGATCCAGCTGTACTTGGAATCGAAAGCTCGCTTCTGGGGCCGCGGAACCGTGTGTTGATTCCAGGGGTGGCGCCTGTCGATCGGATTGCCCAGCGAGTCCTCCGTGACGAACTGCTCCTTGTCCTGCCAATCCTCGTAGTAGGAACTCCCCAGAAAAACCCTGATTCCAAGATGTATTTGCATGAGATCTGTGGTGATGAGCTTCCCGTCGCGACCACGACACCGGGGGTGATAAACATCTTTCTTCCCCATTGGCTCATATCCCGGTATTCGAAATTGCAGTGTTCCGGATGTTGAAAGCCGCCCCAGCTACCCAGAAGCACGCGCCGCTCGCCTACTTTCTCGTAACCCGGCAGCGCCTGGTAATAGAAATCAAAAAGGTCATCGTGCAGCGGCACTACCCGTTTCACGAATTCCACGTATCGCAGCAGGCGGCTCATGTACTCTGTAAAGAGCTGATTGCTCGCTACCGTGCCAACGCCGCCCGCGTATAGGGTCGATGGATGCACGTGGCGGCCTTCCATCAAACAAAACATCTCCCGCGCAACCCTGCTCATCTGCAGCGCCTCGCGATAAAACGTTCCTTCAAACGGAGTGAGAGACCGCATGATATCGGCGATGGTTCTGAAGCCATGTTCTTTGGCGTGGGGCGCTTCGGTCTTTTCCGCTTTGAGCCAGACATCGGGGTTTGTCTCGCGCACCATGTTTTCGCAAAAGTCCACCCCGACCAGGTTGTCCTGAAAAATATTGTGATCGAACATGAACTCCGCGGCTTCACCCAGATTGATGATCCATTCCGCGAGCGCAGGCGGTTTGACCCCGTACGCCATGTTCTGCGCGTAAACGGAACATGTCGCGTGGTTATCGCCGCAAATCCCGCAAATACGGCTGGTGATGAAATGGGCGTCGCGCGGGTCTTTGCCTTTCATAAAGATGCTGTAGCCGCGAAAGATCGAAGACGTGCTGTGACACTCCGTCACTGCACGCCGTCCGAAATCGATTTTCGTGTAGATGCCCAGACTCCCAATGACCCGGGTAATGGGATCCCACGCCATCTCCACAATATCACCACCCTCACCCATCAAACCTCCCCCTTTGCGCTCGTCGCACAGCACATTCCGTTCAATGTTCAAAAGCACTCTTGTCCAAAATCTCCCCTGGCCCCTCCCGACCACGCTCAGGGCATGCTTTTTCAAAGAGGGGAAACCGTGATCTACCGGCAATTTCCCCCGTTGAAAAGGGGGATTAAGGGGGATTTTCTTTGCGGTCAGAACCAAAACTCTACGAAGACCTCGATTCTAAAATCCCAAAAACTTCAAAACATGATAGATAAATCAATGTTCATCAACGGTACTTGTACTTATTTTGGACAGCAGTGGTTCAAAAGTTCAAACGTTCAAGATCAGAAACCCTTGAACCTTTGAACCTGGAACCCTGAACATTCTTTAAGCGCCGCTGGGCACGGGCGGGTCCAACGGCAGTGAAATCGTGAACGTCGTTCCCTTGCCGCGTTCGGTCCGGTAGGAAATCGTTCCACGGTGCGCTGCAACGATCTGCCGAACGATAGCCAACCCCAGACCCGTACCGTGGGGCTTCGTTGTCTTGAACAATTCGAAGAGATCAAAGTCTTCAGGAATACCGCTACCGCTGTCCTCGACGTCCACGCACACCGTGGCCCCATTCTGGTAGCCGCGCACGGTGAGTTTTCCGCCGTCAGTCATGGCCTCAATGGCGTTTTTACAGAGATTAAACAACGCCTGTTTGAGCCTGCGCCCATCGGCTGCGATTGCCGGAAAGTCAACCGGAAAACTGTGGTTGAGGACGATTCCACGTTCAGCACAATCGGCCGCTTGAGCCGCGAACGCTTCGCCGACAATCTGCGGCAGCTGAACGAGCCGTAACTCCAGCCTCTGCGGCCTGGCCAGTGAGCGAAAGTCATTGAGCAGCGAACCCAGATGGTCAAGCTCATGTAACAGCCCGTCGAGCGCTGAATTGACAAAGGCATTGTTATTCTCATCGGGTTTGCTCATTTGACGTTTCAACAGCTGCAGCGTCGTCGACAGCGCATTCAAGGGATTGCCGATCTCGTGAGCAAATACAGCCGCTGTCGTCCCCATGGCGGCCAGTCGCTCGCTTTCGTGGAGTTTCTCCTCCAGTGATTTTCTTTCGGTGATGTCTCGCGTGACCTTGGAAAACCCGTGGAGTCGGCCCGAGTCATCGCGCAGAGACGTGATGACTACATTTGCCCAGAACTTCGCACCTCCCTTGCGCATGCGCCAGTCATCCGATTCGTATCGCTCGTGCATTTCCGCAATTCTTAACGCTTCGTGCGGCAGTCCTTTCGCGACATCCTCGGCTGTATAAAACTTGGCGATGTGTTCGCCCATAATTTCATCCGCTGTATAGCCCGTGATGCGCTCCGCGCCGCTGTTCCAGCTCACCACGTAGCCGTTCCGATCGAGCGTAAAAATCGCGTAGTCCCGCACGCCATCCACCAGCAGGCGAAAACGTTCTTCGCTCTCGCGCAGTCTTTTTTCCGCCTCCTCGCGCTCTTCCATCTGGCGTTTCATCTGCAGATTTGCGAGAGCCAGCCGCTGTTCCGACTCCTTGAGATCCGAAACATCGACGGCAAGACCGTGAATGAACCAGGGACGACCGCTCTCATCGCGTACCATTTTGGCCTCGCACTGAAGCCAAACGACGTGTCCGTCGCGGGCAAGGACGCGATAAGTGGACTTTAGCGGCTCGCCGCTCACCAGCATTTGCGCTGCTTCGAAGCTCCACCTGTCCTTATCCTCCGGATGGATCTGGTGATACCAACGCACCGGATCGTCGAGCCACTCCTGTCGGGAAAAACCGAGCACGGCCTCGATGTGCGGGCTGACATAAGCTTCTCCGATCGCCTTGTCCAGGTCGGCCATGAATATGACCGCCGGAATTTGCTCGACCAGGGTCCGGTATCTCGCATCGAGTTTAGGAGCCTCGGCCTGACGTAAACTCCAGACTCCCTCTGTTGATAGATTTCGCGCGTCTAGGTCGCCGCCGGAGCGGGCGGCCAGGCCCTGGATGATCTTCGCCGCTTCAGCCAGATCCACTACTAAGAAGTGCGCGTCGCTTTGCTTGGTAGCCATACAAGACGATTGTAGAAATGTTTTTACACTTTTTGCCGCTCCTCAGCAGCCTTGTCTGCTCGATGGCTCGGTTCTTTGTTGAGCGCCGCCTGGGTAAAAGCGACGCAACGCGCGAATGGCCCGCCCATAGGTGGCAACGGCCGATGCCGACAGCAATGAGCCTGGCGGCTGATCCATGAACGGCATGAACTTGTCAGGAAACCCCGGCATGGTACAACCAATGCAGATACCACCGACGTTAGGGCAGCCGCCGATTCCCGACATCCAGCCGCGCTTACCGACATTGCACTGCACTACCGGGCCCCAGCAGCCTTGCTTAACAATGCAGGCGCTCGAACCATACGCTTCTGCAAAATCGGCCTGTTCGTAGTAGCCGCCCCTGTCACAACCCTCATGCACCGTGGGCCCGAACAGCCACTTCGGTCGCAATGCTTCGTCGAGCGGGATCATGGGCGCATTGCCCGCCGCCTGTTGCAATAGATAGAGAAACACTTCCATAAAGTTGTCGGGCTGAACCGGACAACCGGGGACGCAGACAATCGGCACGCCGGCTTTAGACTTCCATTCCCAGCCGAGATAATCCGCTAACCCCATACAGCCGGTGGGGTTTCCCTCGAGCGCGTGGATGCCGCCATACGTCGCGCACGTACCCGCCGCGATGACCGCCCACGCTTTCGGTGCTAGCCGGTCGATCCACTCACAGGAGGTTATCGGCTGCCCGGTACTGGGGTTTATGCCGAGCCGGCCCAATAGCCTTCGCTTTTCATTGTTTCATTTGGAATCGAGCCCTCTATGACAAGCATAAAAGGATCGAGCCTCCCTTCGGCTGCAGCGTGAAACACTTTCATGAAATCATCGCCTGTCTGGTAAGCGAACACAGGATTGTAAAAGTTCACCTTCGGGATGCCCGGCACACCACCGAGAATGACATCCTCGAGACTGGGATTGGTTGCCGCGGTAATTGCTATCGTGTCGCCGTCACAGCCGAGACCGGCCGTGATCCACAAAATATAGATCTCTCGAATTGGTCGGGACGCTTCGATGCTTTCATCACCCACTGTCTCGCCCATACAAAGGACCTCGCTTCTGCGTCAACTGCTAAGTTCGATCGTTTGAAAGAATTAGACGGCGCTATGCAGCAACGGGAAGATAAGCTCGCTTTGATCCCTACGTCAAGGCCTTTTTCTGATCGGCTTGGTCAGTTACCCGACTTACTTTCAAATCATGAATGGTGTATAAGGCTTTTCCTGTACTCTACCGAAAGTTGTTTCCCCGAGGCGGAAGTGAAGGGAGTCGTTTACCGCGATTACCACATCATCGGCATAGCCCGACTAAATGATGCGACCGGCTACTGGGTACCCACAGTTCGCGTCCGTTGGCGTGAGGCCGGCAAGGAACAGATTTTTGTCTTGGACGGACCGCAATGTCGTTTCACCACAAGGGATGATGCCGAGGATCATGCAATCTCGATGGGCAAAGACTGGGTCGACAGGAACAATCCTGTGCCCTAAATGGCAAAGTAATTCATGTACCAAGGTACAACACAGCGGATGAAAATGAGCCCGCAGTGGTTCGGATCAACACCGATAAATCCCCTATAGCCCCCTTTAGCAAACTTTAGCAAAGGGGGCCGACCGCAGGACCGGGGGGATTTATGTGTAGTCACAGTTTCATAAAAGCGCAAAGGGCAAAGAGCATGGCGCGAGACTCCGAAAACCTTTGTCGCTCTGTGCCATCCGCCCTGTCCTACTCCATTGCTCCACTACTCCATTACTCCAGTCTTCGAAAAACAGGAGGGGAGAGGTGGGCCGAAGAACGTTTCACTCGACCCACCTCGGGGGGGTTTTACTTTTGCCCGCTTAACAGTGATTCAATAGCATTCTTGAACGTGGCTTAGGGTTGGGCTCCGACCAATCTTCTGACGGTCTTCACTTCCAAACTCTTCGGATCCGTCAGCCCCAGGAAAAACGTCGGCGTCCCGGTAACGCCGGCCCGTTGCTTCTCGGTCAGGTCCTTGCGCAGTTTTGCCGCATACTTGCCGCTGTCCAGACACTGCTGGAACTTTTTCAGGTCCAGCCCCAGGCTCTTGCCGTGCTCCAATAAATTTACCGGGGTCATAGCCCTGGCTCTGGGCAAATCCCACGGTGCTGCCCAATAGATTCAAGCCAATCCGCTGCGAGCATAGCTACCAGTTTCTTCATTCCCTGTTCCTCCTTATGTTGCGCCCAAGAACGCATTTGTGTTTTCTCTTTTTGAGCCGACCCTAAAAGAGTGGACACTGGTGCACCCGAATGCCGCATCTGCGCCGAGAATTCTGGGGCAGAACAGGCAAGTCCCATACCAAACCACAATGGGTTGAATTTGCTGAGAGTTTGCCCACAATGGAAAGTTCGAAGCTGTAAGCAAGTCTTACGGTACGAGCGGGAGGAGCAGCGTGCGGTTAAAAGATCCGCTTTTTAGAAGAATTGCCTCGGCTGACAGTGTAAATGGATTTTACGCTCACGGCGGTTTAAGAACTACCTCTTGGCTAAACCTGAAGTCCGAGACTTTGTATCGGAGATCTGAGCGCAGCAGTGGAGTGTCCTTGACATCGCTGTTGTGCAACCCTATGACGATCTGAAGAATGTGAGCGCAAACCCATGAAGCGGAGCTACGACGCAATCATCATCGGTGCCGGCCACAACGGCCTCGTGGCCGCCGCCTATCTCGCGAAATCCGGTAGAAAAATCCTCGTGCTCGAACGCCGCGCGGCCATCGGCGGCATTGCCACCACCGAAGAGATATACCCCGGATTCAAGTACAATTCCTGCGCTCATGTGTGCAATGGGTTTGCGCCGGCCGTGGTCCGGGAGCTGGATCTTCGCAGGCATGGCTATGAGACGATCAACTTTGAGCCCTTACTATTTGCGCCTCTTTCCGATGCAAACTCCCTGCTTTTTCCACGCGATCCATCGAAGATTGTCCAAGAGATTGGCCGATTCTCCAGGAGTGATGCCGATAAATTCGAACCGTTTTGCCGACTGGTCAAGAAGCTCACATCCTACCTGCAAACGCTGAACGACGCACGCTTTCCGGATCGCGCCTCGCAGACGTATTTTACACTTTCAGAGTTGGTGAAGCTCGCCTGGAAATTTCGCCGTCTGGGCAAAAAAGACATGCACGAGTTCTTGCGGATTATCCCAAGGAGCATCAGCGACTTCCTCAACGAGTGGTTCGACACCGATCTTCTCAAAGCAGCTCTGGCGGCCAGCGGCATCCGCGCGATGCCGGTTGGACCGCGCGCCCAGGGAACTTCCCTTGTGTTTCTTTACCACCGGCTTGGTGAATCCAACGGCGCGTTACGAACCTCCGGCTTTGTTCGCGGCGGTATGGGTAATCTGCCCCAGGCCATCGCCCGCGCGGCTCAACAACACGGCGCAGAAATTCAAATCGATACGGAGGCGGCTCGAATCCTCACCAGGAATGGCAGCGCAACTGGTGTGATGCTCCAAAGCGGCGAGGAGATAGCGGCGACAGCGGTGATATCGAGCGCCGACGTAAAGCGCACTTTTTTGAAGCTCGTGGAACCAACGTACCTCGATCCGCATTTCTTGCTACAGGTAAGAAACATCAAAGCTCGCGGTACCATGGGCAAGATCAACTTGGCGCTCGATCGTCTACCGCGCTTTAGATCGATCAACGGCTCCGGCTCCGCCAACCCGGCGGGCGGCATGATTCACATTGGACCGAGTCTGGACTATCTGGAGCGGGCGGCCGATGACGCGAAGTACGGGGCATTCTCACAAGAGCCTGTGTTGGAGATCACCATCCCGTCGGTTCTGGATTCGTCTCTGGCTCCCCCGGGAAAACACGTGATGTCGGTATGGATGCAATACGCACCTTATCGTTTAAAGGATGGCGACTGGAGCGTAGAGCGAGAGGCGTTGGGCGACCTTGTCATGAACGTTGTCGAGGAGTATGCGCCCGGGGTTAAAGATGCGATTCTGCACCGGCAGGTTTTAACGCCCCTCGACCTGGAGGAAAACTACGGCGTGACCGGCGGGCACATTTACCACGGAGAAATGACTCTGGATCAACTGTTCTTTATGCGCCCGATTCCCGGTTGGGCGCGCTATCGCACTCCTGTGGAAAACCTTTATCTTTGCGGCTCCGGCACTCATCCAGCCGGCGATATCAGCGGGCTTCCGGGTTATTACGCGGCGCGTGAGGTCCTCCATGACCTGCAGCAAAAGAGGTGAAGTTCGTTGTTCCAGGCTCAAAGTCTCCGCCGGTTACAGGTAATCTTTTTCGCGATAGTACCGCTCCGCTCCCGGGTGAAGTGGAAAATCCAGCGGTCCGACCGCCGTGCTGCGACACAGCTGGGGCATCGGCGGAGCCACCGGCGCGTCGTACGGGATTTCCGTGCGAATCCGATCCAGGACGCTCGCCACATGGTAGGCGAGCTCGTCGGGAAATCGTTCATGGACGACAATGGGCCAGCCGCTAAAATCAACCACCGTCGTTGGCTCTTCTATGCCAGCAAGCCTTCCCCCTTCGAGTTGCGCTCGCTGAAACCCATAGCGCTCCAGTTTTCTCAAAATGTTCTCGGCGAAAGGCAAGAAAATCATGCCGTTTTGTACGGCGACGTCTCCCCAGGAGTCCATTCCTTCGTCGATGACCATATGAACATCGCCCGAGACGATACCTTCACGGCGGTGCGGGTTACTCGGCCGCACCACTTCGTCGACCGCTCCGCCCCAATCGATAAAATCCTGCTGCGTCAGACCATACGCCCTGAGAAGCGCCTTGATGGCGAAATCAACGCAGTCGTTGACGGCGATGGACACGTTCATCTTCGGTTTTTTTTCGATCAACTCTTCCATCGTGCGTACACCCAGTCTTGGCGATACCGCAATGACCAGCCGGTCCCATGACGGAAACACCGCCAGGGCACGCAGCGGATACTTGCGCCGGAATGGCCCTTTGCCGTGGTACGCCATCGAAGGAATGACGGATGGGTTTAACCATACGAGATCGAGCTTCCCCGTCCCGACAAGACGCGCCCCTTCCACGCCGCTGCACCAGGCGGGGCTCACACCGATGGTGAACGGGTACGGCGGCCCGGCGTTTGCTTTGCCGCCGGGAAGCTCGACCATCAACCGAACGGCGCTGGTTAACAAGGTTGGCACGTCTTCGTAGAGCCCCGCCAAAATCCTGGTCGCGATACGCGCGCGCATCAGGCTCGCGCTCATGGGCTTAACGCTGCGATCATCGTAGCTCATAGAATTCTTACCTAACAAATCTTGGACCAAAACAATTAAAAGAATTTTATCCCG
>CAYPHJ010000143.1:0-9338 GCA_964410485.1 uncultured Syntrophobacteraceae bacterium | reverse complement strand
TTCGCCCTGAGGTTCTCGAAGGGTGAACGGAGAGTTTTTCAGCAGCCTGCTAGTGTCTTAGAGCGCTCCGGGAGCCAGCCGCGAGGTGTCGGAGGCGTATTTTTTTCTCAGCTCGGCGAAACGCCTGCCGCTCTCACGCGCGCGAGCGGCGTAGTCCTCGGGGATATGGTTGTAAGGCGGCCGGATGGGTCCCGCTTTGCAGTATCCCGAGGAACTCATGATGGTCTTTTCGAGCTGGATGTTGTACGAGCCAAAAATCTCCGGCGTCTGGACAATCTCGTGGACGGGGTCATGCGCCCACTCGATGTCCTTGGCGACCTTCTCAGCATTGACTTGATCTGCCGAAAGAACAGCTTTCATCAGCGCCTTGGCAGGCTGCGGGCCCACCGCGGGAATCCAGCACGCGGTCGTCGCCTCGGGCGCCAACTGCGAGAAAGCATATGCCTGGCTGACTACCGGAACGAAGATCACTTTTGCCTGCGTTACCGCAGCCGCGTCCTTGAGCAGTTTGCGATTGGAAAACTTGCTGCAGACAACCGTGGGGGCAGCAGTCGTGATACGCCGCCAGAACTCCAGGCCAAAATCGTAGCGAAAAGCACGGGTGTTTGCGTACACCATGATAGAGAAATCGGGAAACGCCCTGGAGATCGTGGCATAGTAGTCCACCGCCATGTCCAATGTTGCCGGCTGCCACATGGGAATGCCAAGCAATGTGCCCGTAGCGCCCCGTTCCTTCAAAAATCTTATTCGCTTCACGATGTCGTGGGTTCCCAGAGCAGTAGCGCCGATGAAAGTGGGGACGCGTCGCCGCGTGGTCGAGAGCACGCAGTCAACGAACTTTTCATAATCCTGCTGGGAAGTAGTAGCACACTCGCCCATGGTGCCCAGCGCGATGATTCCATCAACCCCGTCCCCTATCAGCTGCTCGACGAGCCTGGCGGTCTCATCGAGGTCAACCGTGTCGGCGGCATCCCAACGGTCCGCGCCCTCATTCGCAGGCGTCGGCATGATGCTGTAAACTCCTCTGACTTGCTCCGGACCCATCATAGGAAATCTCCTTCGTAAGGACGCGATATGATCGTTCTGACGCTAGCCCTTCCAAGCAGCTGTTGTCAACTAATCTGCCATTGACGACTGCTTAGGCGCTGTTATACGCTCGCTTCGTCTCTCGGCAAAGTTCCTTCGGCCCGGATGAAGACACGAAGGCCGTCACCGCGTCAGAGGAAAACGATGATCAGCTAAAAACCGGTGGGTTTTGCTTCTGTCGAAAGCGTGCCGGTTGTTTTGTTTGGCATGTTTCCTTCTCGGTTGCCAAGAAAAAAAGATCTTCACGGAGGTGTGACAATGAGTCGACGCGCCGTGGTCCTTACAGCCATTATACCTGTGCTCCTTTTGGTATCTTTCGTTCGGTTGGGACAAGCCAACGAGTTTTACAAGGGCCGGTCGATTAGAATGATTGTCTCATACTTTCCGGGTGGCGCCTTCGATATCTACTCCCGGGTGATAGCGCGACACCTGCCGAAGCACATTCCGGGCGGCCCAAGCATCATCGTTCAGAACATGCCGGGGGCGGGCACGGTCATTGGAGCGAACTACTTGTACCGCTTGGCGCGGCGAGATGGGACGGCACTAGGGGTCTTTGGTCCGACGCAGGTTGTGCGCCAAGTGATCGGCGTTCCTGGAGTAGAATTCGAGTCGGACAAGTTCAACTGGCTGGTGGCCGCTAATACAGGCGACGTCTTGACTTGTATCGCCAACTCGGCAGCAGAGGTTAGAACCCTTGACGACGCAGTCAAAAGAAAAACACCTCTTATCGTGGCCGCGACAGGACCAGGTTCTTTTACAACGAGCTCTGCCAAAGCTTACAAGGATATTCTACGGGCCAATTTCAAAATTGTCACCGGCTACCCGGGACAAGCAGGAATATTGAATGCTCTCCAACGAGGAGAAGCTGATGCGGGCTGCTTCACGTGGTCTGCTGTGAAGGCTGCGGCCAAGGACATGCTAGATACCAGAGCTGCAGTAGTCTTCACGCAAACCGGAATGAAGGCAGCTCCGGACCTGCCGCACGTTGAAAATGGTTTGGATCGCGCTAGGACGAAGATGGACAGGCAGGTTCTTATGGCCCTTCTCACGGAAGTCTCGATGGGCCGAGCTTACGCAGCGCCTCCGGATGTTGCCGCAGATCGAGTGGCACTCCTGAGGAAGGCTTTTTTGGAAACGCTCCGGGATCCAAGGTTTTTGGATGAGGCAAACAGGACGGGTCTAGAAGTCAATCCGCTTCCTGGCGAGGGAGTGCAGAACATCGTAACGGAGCTCAAGAAGCTGCCTCGCGAGGCCATGGATAAAATAAGGAGCATTATGGAAGAGCCATGAAGAAGGATCACTGAAGCAAAATCCTGTGTTGCCATGCGTTCGAACTTCGCTAGAAGGAATACGGCGAAAATCAATCAATAACGTTAAGAGGAGGTAACGAACATGTTTGCTCATATCAGACACGTTGCTCTTTACACAGAGAACTACCGCAAGACTGTAACCTTTTATGAGAGAGTTCTCGGAATGAAAAAAATCACCTCCGGTATGCCGGATGAGAACGGGCAACCCGATCCCAACCGGGGGCATATTAGCGACGGAGTCATCGGATTAGCGCCCATACAGAGACATCCGGGAGCGCGATCGGGACTTGACCATTTTGGATTTGAGGTGGCGGACACTGAGACTGTCCTGAAAAGAGTCCGACAAGACTTTCCCGAAGTGAGAATAGCGCGGAGTCTCGACTTCGTACCTTTCTCCGTCATGAGAATTACAGACCCGGCGGGCACCCACATCGACATTTCTCAAAGAGGCAATGCCAAGGTCAGAGAGGGGTATCTCGAGGACGGCTGGGAACAACCGCGTCACCTCAGCCATATAGCAATCAGGGCAGCCAGACCAACAGCAGTGGCGAGGTTCTACGAAAGCGTTTTTGAAATGAAGCCGATGGAAAGTCCGCCTCAGCATACCATTTGCCTCACCGACGGCAAAATTCGCCTGCTGATCCTTCCTTGTGAAGACACTTCTTACAGAAGCATGACGGAAGGCCTAGACCACGTCGGGTTCAAAGTAGAAAACATAGAACAGGTGAAGTCTGACCTTGATGAGCTCAGACGAACTTTTCCCGACTCAGCTCCGCGAAAGCTCGATCTTGGAAGATTTGGCAGCGTTACAAAGAGGGAACTGGAAGCCTGTATTTTAGGGCGCTATGCCCTCTCCGATCCTGACGGGGTCCTTCTCGATCTTACCGAATGAACCAGATGTTTCGCTGTATCGTCCCGTAACTCTCGGTGGGACGGATAGCTTTTCCGAGCCTTAGGCAGGGTACTAATTTGCTTCCCTGCTGGCCATCTTTGACCTCTATGGCCAGTTTTGTTACCAAGCGCTTCTCTTCAATTGCAAATTTACTGATATAAGCCATGAAAACACAAAGACTTTTTACCTTGGCCTTTTGATTGCACTAAATACGCGGGGCTTATCGTCAAGGAGGGAGTCATGCGGAGCCTGAAGCGAAGTTGTGCATCAGTCTTGTTTGGACTGATGCTTTCACTGGCAACGGGATGCGGTTCATCCAGAACCAATTTGGAAGCGAAGACGGCATCGCTACCTGAACCGAAAATATTTAACGAAGTGAAAGCGATTCCGTCTCTCGACGCGCGTCTCACTCAACTCCGGTTTTTTGCCAGCGGCCCTGCCGATGTGGCGCCTCTAAAAAACCCCGTATACCAAAATCGCTTTGAACATGCAGCTACACAACGGATTCATCCCGAGATTCACATCGAGTATCCATCTCCCGGAAAAAGAGTTTACTTTAATTGGACCGTACAGATACGTCAGAACGGCAAGATACTTAGAATTGTTGAGTCCCAAGGCCGGCTGGAACCTAACTGGAGCTCCTCTCATCACTCGGTTGGGATAGGAATACTTGGCGCAGGAAACTGGCGTCCGGGGACCTACGAGGCCGAACTCTACATCAACGGCGCCAAGATGGCGGTCGGCTACTTTCAAGTCTACTAGCAGGTTGCTGAAAAACCCACCGTTCACCCTTCGACCCGCTCAGGGCGAACGGTGCACACATTGAAATCGTTGAAGAAATTCGTTCGTGCTGAGCTTGTCGAAGCACAAAAAATCTTTTTTCAGCAGCCTGCTAGAGATCGTATCAGCGAATCTTGCCTCCGTCGTTTCTCACGGCTCAGCGACCACTGTCTTATACCGGGACACCACATCCGCAGGGGCCTTGAGAATGCTTTCTTGCAACTTTAAAAGGTCCGGGCCGCTGGTGGGCAAGACCGTAGCCCCTGCCTTCGCAGCCTCGGCAATAAACTTAGGATTCCGGAAGAGTTTGTCGAAAGCGCCCTGGAGTAAGGCTACCCGTTTACCCGTCACTCCCGGGGGAGCAACGAACGGAAACGGAGCATACTCGATCGGCAAGATGAGACGCAGTAACGCTTCCGATTCCCCCTTGAGTCCTAAATCAAGAATATCCGGAACTCCCGCTTCCGTAAGAGTTTTCTTTGGAACACCGAGGTAAGCGATCGGCCTGATCACACCAGCCTTCCACCTCGGGAGGACGGCCGGTGATTCGAAATCAGCTGCGGTCACATCGACCTCGCCTCTCTCCAAAGCCGTCATCACCGGAGCCATACCGGGATATCCTGTTACGAATTTTAGGGGAAACCCCAACCCCTCACTTGTAAACAACGGTATCGTATATGTCGGGCTCGTGCGCCTTATAGCGCCGCCCACGAGGGGCTCCTTTAAGGCGCGCAACTCTTGAACTGTACGATGTGGCAGAGCCGCTCTCACCCAGATCACCCTTGAGGCGCCCGTGGGGGTGCCGAGATAATTAAATCGGATGGCATCGTATTTTACGCCGGGCTCTTCAATAAGCTGCGCCAGCGTCAATTCGGCAGGCGCGATCCCAATCGTGCGGCCGTCGCGCGAAGCTACGCTGTAAAGAAAGTTCGTACCTATAAAGCCGCCCCCGCCAGGCATATTCTGAACAACCACGCTGGGATTTCCCGGAAGGTATCTCCCGAGATGGCGGGCCGAAACGCGCGCCCAAAAGTCGTAGATTCCTCCCGGCGGAAACGGTACGACTATGCGAATCGTTCCGCCCTGAGGTTCAGCCGCCCGCGCGAGTGCTCCAGAAGCGGCTATCATCATGCAGAGACCAAGCAAAACAAGCCAGAGATGAATCTGCGAATTTCTCATGCCTCTTCTCCGTTTCAATGAATGCGGTAAGAATTCGAGACCAAACCTCGGGGGCTCAGCGCCCTGCCCAACCGTAGCTGGACAGAGCATTCCGTGTCATTCCTTTGCATAGCGCCGCAGGAACTCTTGCCAAGGCGCTGGTTTCATGAAGTTATTCTTTAAATTTTCAGCTAATTCAGCTGAAACTGCCACAGAAGAAAACTCCTCCTCGCCCATGATTCGCTCCCAATCCGACACAAACGCGCGGTCTTGCGTGACTCTAACAAAGGCCTGACGCAGCGATGCAATACGCTCTCGCGGCGTCCCCGGTGGAACCACGTAAACTCTCGTCATCATCGAGAGATCGATGACCGCGGCACGATAAGCATCCCACATAACTCCCGAAGGGGCTTTGCCATGGAATTTGTGATGAACCTCATCCAACGTGGGGACATTTTTCCCGACTGCCCGGGAGCGTTCGAGCTTCCCATCTGGAGTCACGGAACCCGTTTGCCATACCGGTACGGCCATCCCCTTCTCGACCATTTCAGCGTATGCGCCTCCGCCTCTCAGGTTATTAGCCGTCGTGACAATAAAACTCACCTCGCCTCTCTGCATCGCAGCTCCCATCGGCGCCGTCCCCGGATAGGCGCACACCGTCGTGTAACCTTTTATACCGAGCAGGTCGAACGCAAGCCGTCCTGCCACACAGGAAATATCGGTGCGCGTCCGCCCGGCGATCACGAGTGAAGCAGGGTCCAGTTTGCGAAGATCTTCCGCGCTCTTCACCTTCAGAGTATCTGCCCGCACAATGTCCGCTCCTATAGCGCTTACGCCCCAGATGGCGGGCATTCTGGCCGGATCAAACTCAACGCGCTCTAAAACGGCGGAAAGAAACTGGCCTCTGCCGAGAATACCTACGGTCAGTCCGTCCGGCTTGACCCGCCTGTGGAGGTGAGTAGCCATAATCGCGCCGCCGGCCCCCGGCATGTTCTGCACGATCACAGAAAGCCCAGGAATGTGCTTCGGCAGATAGCGCGCGAAGATGCGCGCCTCCATGTCGTGCCCACCCGCGGGAGGAAACCCTACCAGTAGGTTGAGTCGCTTCTCGGCAAGGATATCGTGGCCATCCGCAACTGCGCGGTCGGTCACCATCCATGAGAACACCAGGCCAAAAACAAAAATCGCAAATCCGGCTATCAGAGAGTCCGGTTTACTCCTACCGTTGATCATGGTTCGCCTCCTCGAACAATTCATTTTATCGCTCGCTTTGAGAGACCTGAGAACGACTTCTTGTTCGCTTCCCTGTTTGCGCTTATTCCATAAGGCTCCGTACTTTCTCCTTGACCTCGGGATGTAGTTTTTTAAGATCCACCACCAGATTTTGCAGCTCATTGCCGGGAAGCGGGTTGATTTCGACACGCAATCTTTTTGCTTCTTCCAGAAAACTCGAGTCCCTCAGCGTGTCCATGAAAGCCTTCCTCAGGACTTGGACGCGCCCGCCAGGCACACCGGGAGGCGCTGCAAATGGTCGGGACATCGAGTATTCCGTTAGTAGGGCGGTGATAACCTGCCGGTCAGTCTCCCTTTTGACGCGATCTAGCGCATTCTCAAGATGCGGCAGGTCTGGAGCCGCTTTCATGCCCATCTGGGTAAAGACCGTTACACGAGTCCCTCCCTCGCGCATTTCTTCTATCGCACGTCTTGCGAAGGCAGCCCATGAGATACACGCAGCATCGGCTTCTCCCCTCTCGATTGCGGCCCGTATGCCCGCTGCGCCAGGGTATCCAGAAACGATTTTAAAATTCGCTCCCAAGATTTCCTTATAAGCATGAGGCCAGGTGAACGTCAGTGAACCTGGCCCCGTAGCGGCCACGACCAGGGGTTCTCTTCTCTTGATGGCATCGTCAAGATTTCTTACCCCTGCAGCTTCATTGACAATGCAGCTGAGAACGTCACCTATATTGGCGGCTACGATCCAATTAAACTTCTCCGCTTCGAAAGCCACTCCGGGGACACCGATCATTTGCCGGAGAATCTGCGTTGGCCCGAAAATGCCTACAACGCTGCCATCCTTCGGAGCGAGCCGGTACAGATAATTCGCTCCAATGACAGTGCCTGCGCCCGGCATGTTCTGGACAATGATGCTTGGGTTTCCAGGAACGTGTTTGCTCAGATGCCGGGCGAGCAACCGGACTTCCAGATCGTTCCCGCCACCGGGGAAGTAGGACACCACGATTTTAAGCACGCGCCCCTTATAGAATTCCTCTGCCTGGGCAAGACGGATCGTGCTTATCAACAGGAGCACAGATGTGATGCCTGCAATCACCAATATCCGCCGCGTCATAGTCAATCTCCTTCTTTGCGTTAGTCTTACCATCCATCTTTTCACGCGCAAAAAAGCCGGCGCACCTTTCACATAGAACAAGAAGGCGGCCGGCTTTTCTGTTTTGCATTGTCCTCCACGAGAACGCCCAAAGACATCCTCTCGCCAATAAGGCTGAGAACTAGGCCAGCAAAAAATTCTTTACGCGGGTTGGCTAAATCATTTGCCCGGCATCAGAAACTGTAGCTTTTCCTTTATCGCCGGAGAAAGCTTAAGACTCTCTACGATGAGTTTGTCGATTTCCTCTCCCGAAGTGTGCTCGACCTCGAGTCCAACTTTCTTGGCTTCGGCTAAGAACTGAGGATCCTTAAAGGTTGCATCAAAAGCTCTGCGTAAGATTTGAAGCCTATCCCTAGGAACTCCAGGCGGAACCGAGAATGGGCGGAAAAATTCGAGGTGTGAAGCCCATGCCGAATACATAGCCCGGCCCTCTTCAGTCTTAATCACATCTGTAATTAAGGGAATGCCCTTAACTTCCGAATCTTCCTGCGGCCTGGCGATGATGAACGGGATTAGTCGATCATCCCCCTTGGCATCAAGGATGTCGCGCGCAGTCGTCCTTATCGACACCCAACCGCTACACCATGCATCCCCTTCGCGACGCTGCAGGGCGAGCACAATCGGCCCGGTACCGCTGTAGCCGGGCGTGATCCTGAATTTTGTTCCGGCGGTCATATTGAGGATTCTCGGCATGTCGTCACTGATCGCCCCTGCTGCCGTGCTGATAACATTGACTTCCTTTCCAGATTTAAGGATGTCGTTCCAGGTTTTTAATCCGGTAAAGCCCATCACGGCGCAGGCAGCCGTGTCTTTGGTGGACGCTCCGATCCAGCCCACCTTCCTCGCATCAAATTTGATTGAAGGATCCCCGAGGGCATGGAATAGAACAAACGCGCTGTTCCAGATGCCTATCGTCAGTCCATCTGGTTTCACCGCAACGTTGATATGATTAGCCGCGATCCGGCTCCCGCCGCCGGGCATGTTCTGGACGAAGATGCTTGGGTTGCCGGGAATGTGCTTGCCCATATGCCGGGCAACGATGCGCGCTGCAAGATCATATCCGCCGCCAGGCGGATAGCCCGTAAGAAAACGGATGCGCTTGTCCTTATAGAAATCCTGCTGCGCGGGGGCAGCCGGGGGGAGGAAAAAGAGCCACGCCAGCATGGTTAGAAACAACATTACGTTGCGCCTCATAGCTACTCCTCTCTCAAAGGTTATCGTTTGCTTTTCCGCGGTCTCTTGGCCGCTTATGACATAACAATTTGAGCGGCGAGTCAACATGCGCCGGGTCCTTTGTATATACTATCTATATGCGAGCCGGCGGAGGAAAGCCAACGTCGATTGGCCATTCCACAGTCTTATCGATCACGATTCTCTCGCTGCCGCTCGGAAACTCCACTAACTCAAATCCGACTCCCTTTTGAGGGAGGTATCCCACGTGCCACGCGTCCTTCGATTAATTCTTAAACTATTAAGCAGTTCATATCACTGCTGTCCAAAATAGGTACAAGTGCCGTTGCTGCATATTGATTTACCGATCATATTTTGAAGTTTTTGAGATTTCTTAGATCCAGGTCTTCGTAGAGTTTTAGTCGCTGACCGCTAAGAAAATCCCCCTTAATCCCCCTTTTCAAACCTTTTCAAAGGGGGAAATTGCCGGTACGATCACGATTTCCCCTCTTTGGAAAAGCATGCCCTGAGCGTGGTCGAAGGGAGGGGCCAGGGG
>CAYPHJ010000142.1:0-9526 GCA_964410485.1 uncultured Syntrophobacteraceae bacterium | reverse complement strand
TCCAACAGGAGCAGATAATTCACCAGCGCGTGTAAATCCTCGGGACTGATGCGTGTGGGTGGCATCAGATTGCCGGGTTTCACCGCCTGGGAATTCACAATCCAGTCTGACAATGCCCCGCGCGTGTTTGGCAACAAGCCGGCTCCGATCGTGAGGCGAGTCGCAATGTGCGTCAGGTCGGGCCCTGCGCGCGCTACCGCCCCAGCGCCTCTGATCGCATGACAGGCGTTGCAGCCGGCTTCAAAGAAGACCTCATGCCCGCGCCTCAGCTCGGGCGTTAACAATTCAGGGTGCGGCCGTTGCTTGGCTATGAGCCATTTCTTAAATTCTTCTTCTGGCAGCGCAACGACTTTGAATGCCATCCACGCATGCTGTGGACCGCAAAACTCGGCGCACTGGCCGCGATAGATCCCCGGCTCGTCTGCTTGCATCCAAAAGAAGTTGTCATGCTCCGGAACCAAATCCATTTTCCCGGTGAGGTTCGGCACCCAAAAACTGTGCACCACGTCGCGCGCGCGCAGCTCCAGTCGCACAGGCGCGCCGACCGGGATATGGATTTCATTGGCTGTAACGATGTCGTGCTCGGGGTAAAGGACCTCCCACCACCACTGGTGCCCGATGACTTGCACCGTCAGTCGTGTTTGCGGCATCCGCAGAGCGACCGTTGCTTCCAATGAATAGATCATAATTCCGACGAGGATGAACGCAGGCACGACGATGCCGGCGACGATGATGAACGTGTTGCCCAGTGGAGCTTCCCCTCGTCTGGGCGCGGCGAGCGCCCACACCAGCAGCGCCATTGTGACGATGAACACCGCGGTACAAACGGCGAGGAGAAACCACCACAGCGTTGCGATACTACCTGCTCCCGGGCCGCGCGGATGGACCGCCGACTGATAATGTTCCGGGTGGCAGCCCCACAGCAGGAGCACGGCAAGTAACGGGAGAATGATCAACCCGCTACGGTTCCCGGGGAAATGTGTGCGCAACCAGCACATATTCAACAATTCGAGATAGTTCATCCGCGGTTAGCCGTCCTTCATAGGCCGGCATGGGGATCCCTTCCGGTGGATTCAAAATAAAACGACGTAAATCTTCAGCCGAGTATTTATCTTCCATGCGCGCCAGATCGGGTCCTACCTGGCGCCCGCGACCGGCAACGGCATGGCAGCTGTTGCAGGCAAATTTGTGAAACAGCTGTCGCCCTTCTTCAGCTTCCGGAGGAAGGACGACACGTGCCGGCACCGGGGGCGGCTCGTCCTCGGGCCACGCGGTCCAGGGTGATTCTAACCGCAGGCTAGTAAGGCCGAGCAGCGCGATGGCACTGACCGCGACGAATCCGACCGCCACGGGGCGCCTACGCATGCCGCGAAACGGCCCGCGGTCGAGTAGCGGTAGCAGGACCATCGCGACAAAGATCGTCACTGGGAAAAGAATCTCAAAAATGGGCGCAAGCCACGCCGGTAACAGCGCAAGAAGCGAACTGTACCACCAAAACCACCACTCCTCGGCCGGGAATGACGGTTCCACCCGATCAGCCGGCTCCATCAGTTGTGCCGGCCCGACGAACAACGCGAGGCTTAGCGCAATGAGAAAAACGACGAACGCCATTGCGCCCGATTTTGCCGCTGTAGAGGGATAAAAGGTCTCGCCCTCACGATTGGAATACGCTTGAGCTTTATAGACTTCCCTTTGCTGCTCGACGGTATAGATCGGCTGTGCTTTCTCCCCCCTAGAGGTGACGCCGTGCAGGATCACCAGATAGAGGTGCCAACCGACAAGGAACAGCAGTGCGAGCGGGACCAAGATGACGTGCACGGCAAAAAACCGAGTCAGGGTCCAGGCACCGACTTCGCGGCCACCCTGGACAAATTCCACCAGATACTCGCCCACAAATGGTACGTGATAGAACATGTGCAGCACTACCTGGAGTGCGCCGAGCGCCCTCTGGTCCCAGCGTAGAACGTAACCGGTGAATGACATTGTGACGACGAGAAAAAAAAGCGCAGTCCCGATCAGCCATGTTCCTTCGCGCGGAAATTTGTAGCCGCCGACCAGAATTTGGCGAAAAACGTGAACGAAAAGCATCACCACCATCATGCCCGCCGACCAGTAATGGAGCGCGCGCACGAACCAGCCGAGCGATTGCTCCTCCGTGATATAGCGCACGCTTGAATAGGCGGCGTCGGGAGACGGAACATAGCTGAGCGCCATGATCACGCCGGTGCCGATGAGAACGCCCAACAAAAGGAGCAGGCTGGCACCGTCGCCGTAATACCATGGTGTTTTAGGGTCTCGCTTGTCGAGCACCGTTTCTTTCAGTTGTCTCAGCCCGAAACGGTCTAAAACCCAGTCTCGCCAACGCGTCATCTCTTTCGCCTTAAGTCATGGGCGGCAGGGAGTTGAGGTCGATCTCGATTGTGCCGTTGCGCATGCGCAACGCATAGCGATACAAAGGCCGGTTCGTGGGGCCGAGCTTGGCCGTGCCGTCTTGGGAGAATATTGCGCCGTGACAGGGGCAGTAAAACCAGCTGCTGCCGGGGGTGAAGAGAACCGGGCAGCTCAAATGGGTGCAATTACGCGAAAAAATCACGAACTCCTGATCGGAGGGGCGCCAGACATACACGCCTTTTGCCCGCAGCTCCTGCGCCGAGTCATCACGCGGAACCTCGACCGCAGCTCTTGTTGTGCTGCCGACGGCAAAAACCTCGGCTCGTCCAACAGGCACCCAGCGCGGTCGCGGGTCGCGCCGTATAAGAGGCGATATCGCTGTGATCAGCGCCGGAATTCCAACCACAGCTGTCACCACGACGCCGATACCATTAACCAGCATGCCAAGCAGTGTTCTTCTGGTCATTTCTGTTGACTGAACAGCGGTACGCGCGCCAAAAGATGGCGCGGTTGTGGACGACACGAGCGAAGCTACAATTGCGGCAGCAAATCAGAGGCCAGCCATCAACTAACGAATGTCGCAAAAGGTAGTAAGTCCGGAAATCAGACCTTCACGCCTCAAAAACGGGACACACGGCCAGCGCTGTGTCTCGAAAAAGAGACAATCAGCTCTACTGAGTTCGCGAAACGTTGCTGTCCAAATGCTCCCAGGATGAGGGGCCCCTGGAGTGGTGGAGTAATGGAGTGATGGATCCAAAACTAACCCATTGTAAAATTGCCAAACGGATAAGAACACTTTGCGAGCATAAGAACTATGCCAGCGACTCTGTGGCCGATCCTTTCTGGCCTGCTGCTCTTGCCGGACGGACACGAAGCTTCAAATCTACCACGTCGGTTACCACTGCTTCTTCGCCCACCTCCAGTGGCTCATCGCTCTCGGCGGACCAAAGCTCGCCATGAACGGTGACTTTTCCAATGGGATCGATGCGCTGAGTCACACGGCCCGTCTTGCCGATCAGCGCTTCTCGGCCGGTGGTCGGCCGCCCGACCTGCGTCTTCGTCGCAAGATAAGCCACAATCAGCATCAACCCACCCATAGTGGCAACGACAGTGACGAGAATCGCGCGATCGATCACGAGCCTTTCTCCCGTCACATCAAACAGGATAAAGGACCCGATCAAAAATGAAATAATACCGCCCGTACCCAGAATGCCAAAACTTGGCGAAAATAACTCCGCGACAAGTAATCCAAGACCGAGAAGCAGGAGCGCCACGCCGGCGTAGTTCACCGGCAACACCTGAAACGCCGCCATGGCGAGCAGAAGCGCAATTGCTCCCGCCACTCCCGGAAAAATCATGCCGGGATTTGAAAACTCGATGTAGAGTCCCACTATACCAAGCATGATCAGAAAAAAAGCGATGTTGGGATCGGCGATGAAATTGATGAATTTTTGCGCCAGCGTCATTTCAAGCGTCCGCACCGCAGCTCCTACGAGCTGCAGCACCGTCATTTGCCCGGCCACTTCCACTTTACGGCCACTCGCTTGTTTAAAGAGATCGTTAAGATCACCGGCGACGAGATCGATCACGTTGAGCTTCAGGGCTTCACGTTCCGTCACCGCCCTGCTCTCTCTCACGGCCTCCACAGCCCAATCGACATTGCGGCCGCGTCGCTCGGCAATTGCCTTACCGTATGATGCGACAAAGTTGGCGAGCTTCTCAGTCATCACCTCACCGACATCTTGGCCACCCACTCCCACAGGGTGAGCCGCGCCAATGTTCGTGCCGGGTGCCATGGCTGCCACATGAGCTGCCATCGTAATAAAGGTTCCGGCCGAAATCGCGCCGGAACCACTCGGCGCGACATAGACGATTACCGGAACGGGAGCACCAAGAATGTCTTTGACAATATTCCGGGTGGAGCTCAGGAGCCCGCCAGGGGTGTCCAATTGAATAACGAGGGCGCGGGCTCCCTCTTCCTGCGAAGTCCGAAGGCTATCTTCGATGAATTCCACGACAGCCGGGTTGATGGTGCCGTTGATGACTATGAGATTCACGTGCGGCTGTTGGGCGTAAGCGCCCGGCGAGACAACAAGCATCACCCCGCACGCGAACAGAAAACAAAACTGGCAAATAGCCTTCATCGCTTTGCTCCAAACAAGAGTGTTGTCAACGAAAGTTTCTCACCACGGAGGTCCCAGCGCGGCAGAGCCAAATGGGAAAAAGTGTTTTTCACCACGAAGATACGAAGAGCACGAAAGAAGACAGTATGTTTTTTCGAAACCCGTGCCGAGCTTCGCGTCCTCCTTTAAAAATTGAACTTATGCAAAACTCAGTCACCCGCTTGAAAAGAAAATCCCCCGGTCCTGCGGCCCGCCCCCTTTGCAAAGGGGGCTATTGGGGGATTTGATCACCGCTTGTTCCATCCTGCCGCCGCCGTTCTGTGCCTGAGGGCTGATTTTCATTGTCTGCGGGCGAGCGTAAGCTCATGAAACACTTCGTGGTGAAATTGATGTCCTCGACTCCATTACGGCAGCTACGCTAAGCCTGTTGATAAAGCCTGTCATACTAAACCTGCAGTAACGATACTTCCATTAGAATTCTCTCGACCTTTCGCCGAGTGCCGCAACGCGGTCGTGAATAACGTCGGCAATCGCCTGGTACGAGCGGCTGTCGTGGTCTTTTGCATGGAGATCCTTGGCATCAATCGGCGCACCGAAGGTGACCGTGATTTTGTGCGGCCGCGGCAAGCAGCTGCCCATGGGCAGGGCCGCATACGTTCCTTCGATCCAAACGGGGACCACCGGGACTGGCTCTGCGCTAGTCAATACCGCTATTCCTGGCCGAAAGCGCCCCAGTTTTCCGTCCGGCGTTCTGCCGCCTTCAGCAAACCAGACAACATTGTACTTGTCCTTCAGCGCGGCTACTCCGAATGCTACGCTGGAGAGCGGCCCGCCTTGCGGATCGATCGGGATTACACGAACGGCGCGACTAACGAGACGAATGACCGAATTCGCAAACATGATGCCCGTCCAACCTCCCCAGTAGGTTCGATTCAGTTCGTTTTTCGGGAGAGCCGCTCCGACCGCGAGCGGATCCAGATAACTCACGTGATTGGGAGCAAGGATGAAAGGGCCAAACGGTGGGAGGCGATCCTTCCCGCGAACGCTAAGGCGGAAGAACGAGCGTATGAGGCCGCGGTTAACCGCAAACAGGAATGACCCCAGCACACGGGCGAGTCCGTGGCGCGGCTCGAGCCAGCGGCGCCGTTCTTCGCTCAGCATCTCTTTAGGACGTTTCAGGCGTTCTATCGGGTCGGCACCCCCCACCGACAAAGCTGCTGGGGAGGCGACTTCGCGAAGCAGATCGCGCACAGTTTCGATGCGGACAATGGCGGCTTCGGGGAGATCGACTCCCGTTAGCTCATGGACCTCTAATGTCATATTGAGCCAATCCATCGAATCGACGCTCAGGTCATAGCGCAGGCTGGTCTCCGGCGCGAGACGCGCCTCTGGGTAGCGGCGGGCCAGCCACTCCCAGATCTGTTTCGCTCCCGGACTCGCCAAAAGCTCCTGGTCCTCAGGATTCATTTCTTCCAGCGGCACTGGACCCGGCTTGGTTCCTTGACCTCTCTTTGCGCGGTCGAATTGTTCTTCGAGTTTGTGCCGCCGAATCTTTCCGATTCGAGTGCGTGGCAAAGGCTCGCGGCTAATCACGTACTCGGCCACGCGGTGATGTGAGGGCAGGCTGACCGACTCCCTTTGTATCTCCTTGCGGATGAGATCTTCCATGGGTTCGGGTTGGCCTTGGGTCTGCGGTTCGGGAACGATCACCGCCGCCAGACGATCTTTTCGAGCCAAGACACCAGCCTCACGGATGAAGGGACTGCGCTCGAGCGCGGCTTCCACCTTTTCCGGCTGAATATTCTCGCCGCCGGAGAGAACGATCATCGACGATCCTCTGCCGATCAGATGGAGAAATCCGTCTCTATCGAGAAATCCCAGATCGCCCGTGCGAAAGTAACCGTCGGGCGTAAACGCATCTCGAGTGGCCTCCTCCAGCCGCCAGTAGCCGGAGAAGACGCTCGGGCCGCGAGCAAGGACTTCGCCAAATTCGCTTCCCCTTACAGGCGCGCCGATGCGTAGCTCTACTCCGGGAAGCGGCCGGCCGGCGCTGCCTATTTTCTCATTGCCGCGCTCGTTGAAAGTGAGCAGTGGTGATGTCTCTGTTAAGCCGTAGCCGCTGGTTACTCGCCACCCCAGGCCTTCCAGCTTCCAGGCGAGATCGGGTTCCATGGCAGAGCCACCTGAGGCAAGCACGCTCAGGCGAGGCGCTGCCCGCTTACGCACCGTTGCGAACAAGTAATCGCCTGCCCTGAGACCCAATCGGCGCCGCAGCCCGATCGAGATGGCCAGTACTCCACGAAAGGCTGCCGCAAGGATGCGACTTCTCTGTGCAAACGACGACTCGATTGCCTGGTAAAAAGCGCCATAAAGGCGGGGGACGCCGATAACGGCCGTCGCGGCTCCCTCCTGCAGTGCGCGCAGGAATTCTTTTCCACTCAGTCCGCCCGGCAGAATAATCGGCACCCCAGCGGCTAGAGGTGCCAACATTCCGATTGTGAACGGATAGACGTGATGCAGCGGCAGGGGCAAAAGTACTCTATCATCGGGTCGTAAAAGACCGGCCTCGAGGAGCGCGTTGAGATTAGAGGTAAGATTTTTGTGCGTTAGGGGCACACCCTTCGGTTGCCCCGACGTACCCGAAGTATAGAACAGCACTGCAAGATCATCAGGTGATGGGGAGGTAAGGCCGTTGGCAGAGTCCGCGAGAAATCTCCGCCAGTGAGGACGTTCCTCCGCTTCGGCGTCGAACAATATATGATGCAAGCGGCGCCCGCTGCCTTCGAGCCGGTCAGCCAGACTCCGGGTTGTGCAGGCCCAATGGGCATCGGACTGTTGCAGTACGGTTGCGAGATCTTCCCCGCCGATCTGGACGTCGATCGGCACAGGCACCGCGCGGGCACAGATGAGCGCAAGACAGACGAGAATCCACTCGGGTTGGTTGGGCGCGAAGAGGAGTACCCGGGAACCAGGCTCGACGCCCGTTTTGTTGAGCCCGTGCCCCAGCCGCCGAGCCAGATCGCCGAGTTCTTCAAACAAGTAGCTGTGGACGCCGTCTTTTTTGAACCCGATCACAGCCGTCCGGCCGCGGTGCTCAGTCAACCCGGTAATAATATCCTGGAGCGTCGTAAGTGATGTCACCATTGGAACAAGGGAGCAAAAACGATACCTCCGGCTCCTAGTCGGACGTACATTCTAATGTGTCATATTTGAGACGCACTCTCCAGCTGAGGTCAGCTCAAATTCACTTTCCTCGGATTCTCGGCAAAAGCCATACGGCATGACGACACGTCAGGGGAAATTTCCACTTTTGAAAAGACGATGGAAGACGCCAGGAACTTGTAGGGACGGCCCTGCCTGAACGCCCAGGTCAGACACACAGGTCTGCCCTACATGGTGCCCAAACGGATCTTTCGTAACCGATTGCACAGGGTGGATGTTGATTGTTCTTCCGGCGGCTACTACGGCTCTGAGGACGCCCGCTTCCTCGTAGGCGCGGTGGTGGATAGAGGTATAGTCAAGACGGGGATGCGAGATAGACGAACGGTTCTTTCGGCAACGCTGCCTATGATAACGTGTGGTAGTCCGGTCCGGCCATGCGTTCCCATGACAATCAAGTCGGCTGTTTCCCGTTGTGCCGTGTCCAGGATCTCGCGATTCGGATTGCCCCAAACTAAATGGCTCTTCACCTCGAGGTTCCGTGCCCGCAGATCCTCGACCAGGTTCTGCAACAGCGAACCTGCCAGGGTTTCCAAAACTTTTTGATGGTCAACCACCTTGAATGTATCGGTTACGCTGTAAGGGGTTGAGTCGATGACATGCATGAGGAGTATGGTTGCGTTAAACCGTTTAGCTATCATCGACGCATACTCGATTGTGCTCTTGGAGTAGGATGAAAAATCGACAGGCACGAGGATTCTTTGTATACCGCTGCGTTGAGCTTCGGTTTTCATAGATTTTAGCTCTCCTGGCTGGTAGATGATTGTTTCGTGCGCTAGGATGCATCCAAAAGGGGCGGGACACAACAGGAAGGGTCATGGACCCAGCGAACTTACCATGACGACGGTACTCATCCAGCGAGCCGATTTTGGCTCTCTATTCAGCGCTCTTAAGCGTCGTGGCTACAAAATCCTCGGCCCCGCGGTACGCGACGGGGCCATCGTTTACGACGAGCTGTTCGCAGTTTCCGATCTGCCGGAGGGATGGACCGACGAACAGGAGGGCGGAACATATCGTCTGAAGCGCCGCGGCGATGGTGCGCTATTTGGTTACGCGGTTGGGCCGCACTCGTGGAAGAAGTTTCTCTTTCCTCCGGCTCTTCGCCTGTGGAGCGCGGAGCGAAAGGACAATTCTTTCGCGATCCAGGCGGAGACCGAGGACGGGCCGCCTCTCGCCTTTATCGGCGTGCGCTCCTGCGAGATTCACGCGATCGCCATTCAGGATCGTATATTTCGAGAGGGTCCTTACGTCGATCCCCATTACAAGGCGGAGCGCGAACGTGTTTTTGTCGTTGCTCTCAACTGCGGCCAGTCTGGTGGCACATGCTTTTGTGTTTCCATGAAAACCGGTCCGCGTGCGACATTTGGTTACGACTTGGCGCTCACGGAAGTGATGCAAGATTCGCTACACTATTTTGTTGCCGAGGCCGGTACCGAAAAGGGGGAAGCGGTTTTACAAGAAATACCTCATCGCGCGGCCGAGACGCACGAGCAACAAAGCGCCGAACAGGTCATCGAGAACACCGCGTCGCGTATGGGACGGACCATGAGAACCGACGATATAAAGGAGTTGCTCTACAATAATCTGGAGCACCCGCGTTGGAATGATGTGGCGTCGCGTTGTCTCACCTGCGGCAATTGTACTCTGGTTTGTCCGACTTGTTTTTGTTCGACAGTGGAAGATTCGACGGATCTGACGGGTACGAAAGCCGAGCGGTGGCGCAAGTGGGACTCTTGCTTCACCCTGGATCACTCGTACATTCATGGCGGCTCGGTCCGGACCACGGAACGCTC
>CAYPHJ010000141.1:0-9978 GCA_964410485.1 uncultured Syntrophobacteraceae bacterium | reverse complement strand
CTTCAATCTAAAATCCAAAATCGCAAATCCAAAATAGGACGAGGATGCCGAGTACTAAAAATCCACCGCCAAAGTCACGCCGCCTCTCCCTGAAGGAGGCTAATGCAAAGCTACGCCGGGAGAACAATAGGATAAGGCGCGACCTCGAGGCGCGCAACCGAGATCTCACTGAGGCGCTGGAGCAGCAGATGGCGACAAGCGAGATCTTGCGTGTCATCAGCAGTTCGCCGACTGATCTACAACCTGTGATGAATGCAATTGCTGAACGTGCTGCCCGATTGTGCGAATCGTATGATGCAGTTATTCATCGCGTGGACGGTGATTACATGCAGCGGGTCGCTCATTTCGGCCCGGTGCCAGTCGCGGAAGGTCGGCGACCCGTTACTCGTAACATCCCCATGGGGCGGGCCATTGTTGACGCGCAAAGTATCCATGTCCATGACGTGGCGGCAGAGATCGCAAATGAGTTCTCGGGTGTGAAGGAGCTTCAACAAAAAACCGGAACCCGAACTGTGCTTGCTACACCTTTGCTTCGTGAAGGTGTCGCCATCGGCGTTATCAATGTTCGCCGAACGGAAGTTCGTCCTTTCTCGGAAAAACAAATCGCCCTGCTGAAGACCTTCGCTGCACAGGCAGTAATCGCGATCGAGAACGTCCGTCTCTTTCGGGAGCTTCAGGAGCGCAATGCAGAATTGCGAGAGGCGCTGGAGCATCAAACGGCAACGGCCGAGGTGCTCGGCATCATCAGCCGCTCGCCCACGGACATCCAGCCGGTCCTCGACGCCATCGTCGAGAGCGCCGCGCGGGTTTGTGGGATTGATGACGTAGTGCTGCGATTCCGCGAGGGAAACGCAATGGTTTTGCGGGCTCATTTTGGTCCTATACCCATACCCACTAGCCGCGTCGAGATCAGTGTTGATGAGCCACAGTTTCGGTGGGTGCGCAAGCATGGCACGCTCCATATTCCCGACGTCCGCGCGCAGAAAGACTTCGCGACGGTAGGTTCAGTAGGTTCTGCGGGCGGCTGGCGCACCCTCTTGTACGTTCCCCTTCGTCAGCAGAAAGAACTCATTGGATACTTGGCCGCACGTCGTGTCGAAGTGCGCCCCTTCACCCCGGCACAGATCAAGCTGCTCGAGACCTTTGCCGACCAGGCCGTCATCGCTATCGAGAACGTGCGGTTGTTCAACGAGCTCAAAGAATCGTTAGAGCAGCAGACGGCGACGAGCGAGATACTGGGTGTCATCGCCAGTTCGCCAACCGATATTCAGCCGGTGTTGGACGCCGTGGCGAGAAACGCCGCTCGACTGTGCGAATCGTCCGACGCTCATATCTGGCGCCGGGAAAGCAACCGGCTCCTCCTGGTAGCCCATCACGGTTCCATCCCCAGAGGCGCCATCGGAGAATCATCCCTCGCGCTCGTCCGCGGGACTGTCGCTGGTCGATCCGTGCTAGACGGACGGACCATCCACGTCGCTGACATGCAAAGCGAAGTGGATGAATTCCCAGAGGGCAGCGAGGACGCGCGCTGCATGGGCTTCCGAACGCTTCTTACCGTTCCCTTGATGCGAGAAGGCACCGCGATTGGCTCGATCGTTCTCCGCCGCATCGACGCGCGGCTGTTCACCGAACGACAAGTCGCCCTCCTCGAGACTTTCGCCGACCAGGCAGTGATCGCCATCGAGAACGTCCGATTGTTCCGGGAGCTCGGCGAGCGTAACGTGGAATTGCGCGAGGCCCTTGAGCATCAGACTGCAACGGCCGAGGTGCTCAGCATCATCAGCCGCTCGCCGACAGATGTGCAGCCCGTGCTCGATGCGATCGTCGAGAGTGCCGCCCGGGTTTGTGGAATTGATGACGTGGTGCTGCGGCTCCTACAAGGAAATGTGATGTTTCGACGGGCTCATTTCGGACCTCTAGAGGTCCCTGACGTGCGCGTCGAGATCAGTGTCGACGCACCTGAGTATCGGTGGATTCGCGAGCACGGTACTCTCCACATTCCAGACACTGAAACACTGAGGAACGAGTTTCCCGACCTGGGCATTATCGCTGGCTTTCACAGTTTCTTAGCCGCACCACTTCGGCAGCAAGGGCAAGTCATTGGAACGCTGAATGCACGCCGGATAGAGGTCCGTCCCTTCACGCCCGCGCAGATCAAGCTCCTCGAAACCTTCGCCGACCAGGCGGTTATTGCCATTGAAAACACTCGTTTACTGCAAGAACTACAGACGCGCAATCGCGAGCTGAGCGAAGCTCTGGAACAACAGACGGCCACAAGCGAAATACTCCGCGTTATCGCCAGCTCGCCGACGGATATCAGGCCGGTGCTGGATACTGTGGCAGCGAGTGCCGCGCAGCTATGTGCTGCAACCGATGCCGTAGTCTTTCGCATTGAAGGGGACGTTCTTCAGCCAGTGGCGATATATGGGCCGATGCCGGCAGAGCCAGTTCCTATCAGCCGGGGCTCAACAAGTGGCCGGGCTGTAATTGACCGTCGGACGATACATATTGCTGATGTGCTTGCTGAGCTTGACGAGGAGTTTCCGCTTACCAAGAATTTGTATACCCAAACAGGCAATCGGACCACGCTTGCCACACCATTGCTCCGCGAAGGTGTCCCGATTGGGGCCATCGTGATCCGGCGTACTGAGGTTTGCCCCTTCTCAGACAAGCAAATCAGTCTTCTCAAGACCTTTGCCGACCAGGCTGTCATCGCTATCGAGAACGTGCGCTTGTTTAAGGAACTGCAGGATCGGAATCGCCAGCTCACCGAAGCCCTGGAACAGCAGACGGCCACGAGCGAAGTACTCAAAGTTATCAGCCGCTCGGCATTTGATCTTCAGGTGGTTCTTGACACCCTCGTTGAGAACGCGGCTAGGTTATGCGCGGCAGACCAGGGATTCATCCACACTGCGGAAAAGGATGTATACCGCATGGCGGCAACCTACGGCGTCTCACGCGAGTTCAAAGAGTACATTGAAAGCCAAACAATTCGCCCCGGACGAGGGACTATCTCCGGAAGAGTGGCCGTTGAACGTAGGACGGAGCATATCCCAGACGTTCTGACAGATCTCGAGTATCAATTTTCGGAGGCTCAGAAGCTGGGACGCTTCCGGACGAGCTTGGGGATTCCTATGATGAGGGACGACACTCTCATTGGAGTATTTGTGCTTCATAGGAACGAAGTGCGCCCATTCACAGACAAACAGATTGAGCTGGTGACGACCTTCGCCGACCAGGCGGTGATTGCGATCGAGAACGTGCGACTGTTCCAAGAACTCAAGGAATCGTTGGAACAGCAAACGGCCACGAGTGAGATCTTGGGCGTTATTGCCAGCTCACCGACCGACATTCAGCCGGTTCTGGATGTAGTCGCAGAAAACGCGGCAAGGCTTTGTGATGCGAAAGATGCCCAATTGCATCGTGTTGATGGTACCGCAGTTCAGACCATAGCCTCCTATGGGTCGATGCAGGCACTGCCGATTGGAGAGGAATTGCCGTTAAGCCGAGATCTGGTGCATTGTCGAGCCATTATCGACCGACAAACAGTACACGTCCATGATCTGGCAGCAGAGATCGAAACCGAGTACCCGGCAGCCAAGATCTACCAGCAACGCTTCGGCACGCGCACAATGCTTGCGACGCCCCTCCTGCGTGAGGATGTTCCCGTCGGGGTGATTCTGATTCGCCGTACTGAGGTCCGGCCGTTCACTGAGAAGCAAATTGATCTTTTGAAAACGTTCGCCGATCAGGCGGTCATTGCCATCGAGAACGTGCGGCTCTTCAAGGAACTCGAAGCACGAAATCGCGATCTTACAGAGGCGCTGGAGCATCAGACTGCAACGGCCGAGGTGCTCAGCATCATCAGCCGCTCGCCGACGGACGTGCAGCCGGTCCTTGACGCCATCGTCGAGAGCGCCGCCCGGGTTTGTGGAATTGATGATGTGGTGCTGCGGCTCCAGGAGGGGAACGTTTTTGTTCCTCGGGCTCATTTTGGTTCCTTACCCATTCGCCGCGTGGAAATCAGTATTGATGAGCCGTGGATTCGTTGGCTGCACGAGCACGGCACGCTCCACGTTCCCGATGCCCGTACGCAGACCGATTTCCCAACGTTGGGCTCTGTCAGTGGATTTCGTAGCTTTCTCGGCACTCCTCTTCGTCAGCATGGAAAATTCATTGGAGCACTGCTCGCTCGTCGCACCGAGATGCGCCCCTTCTCCCCGGCGCAGATAAAACTCCTCGAAACGTTCGCCGACCAAGCCGTGATCGCCATCGAGAACGTGCGGCTGTTCCAACAACTTACTGAATCCCTGGAGCAGCAGACCGCCACCGGCAAGATTCTTCAAGTCATCGCGAGTTCGCCGACCGAAATCCAACCAGTAATGGACACCATCGCAGAAAATGCCGCAAGAGTTTGTGGCGCTAGTGACGCTGTAATCAGACTGGTCGATGGAAACGTTCTCCGAACCGCAGCACACTACGGACCTGTGCCGGATGTGGCAGCGGAAAGACCAATTGATCGGCGATCACCCGGGGGTCGAGCGGTGCTAGATAGTCAAATAATCCATATCGAGGATGCATTCTCTCTGCCCGAGACAGAGTTTCCAGAAACTCACCCCAGTGGTTTACGACTAAGCATTCGGACGGTATTGGCTGTACCACTGATGCGTGAAGATGTTCCTATTGGCTCGATTCATATGCGCCGAACCGAAGTCCGGCCCTTCACCGACAAGCAGATCGCTCTTCTTAAGACTTTTGCCGACCAAGCCGTGATTGCAATTGAGAATGTGCGATTGTTCAAGGAACTCGAAGCGCGGACGCGCGAGCTGGCGCAGTCGGTTGGCGAGCTTAGAGCGTTGGGCGAGGTCGGTCAGGCGGTCAGCTCTACCCTCGACCTCCAGACGGTGCTCAGCACTATTGTTCGTCACGCGATCCAGCTCTCGCGAACCGACGGCGGCGTTATTTACGAATACGATGAGGCTGCCGAAGAGTTTCATCTCAGGGCTAGCCACCTTCTGGAAACGGAGATGGTTGAGGCGCTGAAGGCCGCCCCGGTCCGGCCGGGTCAAGGCGCTACGGGACGAGCAGCAATGATGCGCCAGCCGGTCCAACTCCCGGACATTCTAAACGAGCAGGAATTTACCGCTACAAGGGTCCGCCCCCTGATTGCACGTCTCGGATATCGGTCCGTCATGGCGGTACCGCTTCTCCGAGAGGGACGCATCATGGGCACGTTAACCGTATGGCGGAAGCAGGCGGGCAGTTTTTCCTCTGAAGTTGTCCACCTTCTTCAGACCTTTGCGACCCAATCCGCATTGGCAATACAAAACGCACGTCTCTTTAGAGAGATCGAAGAAAAGGGACGGCAACTCGAGCTGGCGAGCAAGTATAAGTCGCAGTTTCTGGCGAGCATGAGCCACGAGCTGCGCACGCCGATGAATGCCGTGTTGGGCTACACGCGGATGCTGCTGATGAATGTTTACGGCGAGCTGCCAGACAAGGTAAGAGACGTGCATCAGCGCATCGACAAAAGCGGGCGGCATCTGCTGGGCTTAATCAACGACGTGCTCGATTTTTCCAAGATCGAAGCCGGACAACTTGCGCTTACGATCACTCCCTATTCCATTAAAGACGTGATCCAGGCTGTGGTCGCCAGCACGCAGTCTCTCGCCACTGAAAAGAATCTTCTGTTAAAAACTGCGGTACCGGCCGACTTGCCGGCGGCATCCGGAGACGAGCGGCGCATTTCCCAGGTGTTGATGAACCTTGTCGGCAATGCAATCAAATTCACCGATGCCGGTGAAATCCGCATTGAAGCAGCGGCCGTGAACAGCGAATTGCTCGTGTCGGTAGCGGATACGGGGCCAGGAATCCCATCGGCGGATCTGGCAAATATCTTTGAAGAATTCCGCCAAGCCGAGGGCTCCCTCGCACGGCGAAAAGGCGGAACCGGTCTTGGGCTCGCGATCGCCAAGAAAATCGTCGAAATGCATGGCGGCCGAATTTGGGTGGAAAGCGAAGAAGGCAAAGGCTCCACCTTCACATTTTCATTGCCGATTCGACAGTGAGGGATGATTCACCACGAAGGACCCGAAGAGCGTTAAGAAAGACTGTGAGGAGATTTGTTCTTTGACCCCTTCGTGTCCTTCGTGCTCTTCGTGGTGAGCAACATCAAACAATCGTAGTATAGTCGTTTCACGCTGGGTACTGAAAGGAAAAGGAGAACCAGGTGGCTGGTAAGCGAATCTTGGTGATTGAAGACCATGCGGAAAACAGGCGCTTGTTGCGCGATCTGTTGACGAGCTTCGGGTACGGATTGACTGAAGCGGTCACCGGGGAAGACGGATTGGCGGCGGTAGAGGCAAATCCACCCGACTTGATCCTTATGGATATCCAGCTTCCCGGCATTGATGGCTATGAGGTTACGCGCCGGATCAAGGCCAATCCATCCTTGTGCCATATACCGGTCATCGCCGTCACTTCCTATGCGTTGAGCGGCGATGACGTGAAGGCCCTAGAAGCCGGTTGCGATGCCTACGTTACAAAGCCGTTCGATCCAGCTGAGTTGATGGAGAAGATCCGAGAGTTTCTATAATTTTCGATTTTGGATTGCCGATTTTTGGATTCGGAGACGGAAACAATCCATTATTCCCGTAAAGGCGCAAAGCTCGCCAAGGTAGAAGGGAAAGAGACAATCAAGGCGAAACACGAGAGGGCAAAAAAGATCTTTGAGACCGTTGCGTTCTTGCCACAACGAATGATCCAAGCTTCGTGTGCTTCGCGTCCTTCGTGGTAAGGTTTTCTTACCACGAAGGACGCGAAGCACACGAAGGAAGAGAAAAGCAAAGAATGCCAAGGAAGTCATGGCTAACCAAGTCCAATCCAGTTCCGTGCTTGTCGTTGACGACAATGAGGTCAACCGGGACATGCTGTGCGCGCTTTTGGAGGCGGATGGCCACAAGGCTGCCGTCGCGGAGAACGGCAAGCTCGGGTTGGAAGCTCTCAATGGTAATTCATACGACCTTGTACTGCTCGATGTCATGATGCCGGAGATGAACGGCTATCAGGTGCTTGAACAGATGAAGTCAACGCCTCGCTTGCGCGATATTCCCGTGGTCGTGCTGTCAGCGCTTGACGAGATCGGCAGCGTGGTTCGCTGCATTGAGCTGGGAGCCGAAGACTACCTCCCCAAACCGTTTGATCCCGTATTGTTGCGCGCGCGCATTGGGGCCTGCCTGGAGAAAAAACGTTTGCGCGATCAGGAAGTGCAGCTTCGGAACGAGCTGGAGGAGTGGAACAAACGCCTGGAACAACGCGTCGCAGAGCAGGTAACTCAGCTCGAGAGACTCAGCCGGCTTAAACGGTTCTTTTCCCCGCAACTGGCCGAGCTGATTGTAGCGGGGGGCGCTGAGGATCCGCTTAAAACTCACCGGCGTGAAGTTACGGTGGTTTTTCTAGATCTCCGGGGCTTCACGGCCTTCGCCGAGACAGCCGAGCCAGAGGAAGTGATGGGCGTGCTTCACGAGTACCACGCTGCAATGGGCAAGCTGATTTTAGAATACGAAGGGACCTTGGAACGATTCACCGGCGACGGAATGATGATTTTCTTTAACGATCCAGTGCCCGTGCCGAACCCCGCAGAGCAGGCTATTAAGATGGCGCTGGCGATGAGACAACGAGTGGCAGAGTTGATCGTGAAGTGGCGCAAACTGGGTTACGAGCTCGATTTCGGTGTCGGCATAGCGCAGGGCTACGCGACCATCGGCGGCATTGGCTTTGAAGGACGATGGGACTACGGAGCAATCGGCACTGTCACGAACCTCGCCGCGCGCCTATGCGGGGAGGCAAAACCCGGACAGATCCTTGTCTCGCAGCGCCTACTTGGCGGCGTGGAGGAGCTCGTCGAAGCAGAGCCGGCGGGTGAGCTGTCACTCAAAGGATTTCACCGGCCGATTACGGCGCACAATATCCTAAGGCTAAAAGGGTAGTCAAAAATCCGAAGCCCGAAACCTGTCTGAGCCATCGTCGGAGATCCGAAACTCTAAACCAATTCCAAATCCGAAACTCGAAGGCCAAAAATTCAAATGAGTAGAAACAAAACAACAAAACGTTCCGAACGACAACTCGGGCTTCTCGTTTTGTAATTTCTCAAATCTGAGTTCGTTTTGTCGCTGTGTTGTTTCGGATTTCGTGCTTCGAGTTTCGGATTTGCGAGTCAGCGCATAACGGGCGCCAATAAAAAACGGAGGTGCGTATGAGGAACGAGGCGACTGTCTTTCGGGCAGGCCAGGGCAAGGTGCTCAGCGCGCGCGGGAGCACGATGTTCTTTAAAGCCACTCGAACCAGCACCAAAGGTGCTTTCTCGCTGATGGAACGCACGTTGCCTCCAGGAGGTAGAAAACCGCCGCCCCACATTCACACGAACTGCGAGGAGGCATTCTATGTTCTCGGCGGGGAGATTGAATTTTCTCTCGGTAACAACACGACCATTGGAGGACCTGAGACCCTTCGTGCTTGTCCCGGGTGGCGTTGCTCACACCTTCGGTAATGCAGGGACGGACCCCGCGCGGCTGCTCATCATTCACGCCCCCGCAATGGATGCTTACTTCGAAGAATTGCAGGAGCTGTGGTCGAAGGAGATTCCTCCTAGCCGGGAAGATGAGCTGACGCTAATGCGGCGACACGGCATGGAGCCCGCCGAACCGTTCCTCGGGGAAAAATAAAGAAAGGAGGAGGTTACTGTCATCATGCCGATCATCACAATCTATCAAGGTGCTTCTGGCGATGGTCAGGAATTGGCCGAATCCTTGGCTCAAGCGTTGGGCTATCGTTGTGTCGGTCGTGAGGTGCTGGTCGGAGCGAGCCGACGCTATGGGATTCCCGAAGCAAAACTCAACGAGATCATCGAAAAAGGCCAGCACTGGTGGGAGCGGCTGCTGCAAGATCTGCGGCCCTACCGGATCGCTCTTCAAGCTACGCTTTGCGAACTGGCTCATGACGGCAAGTTGGTTTACCACGGCCACCTGGGTCATGAGCTTTTGTCGGGCATCGGTCATGTGCTGAAAGTGCTTTTGACCGCGCCAATCGAGTTCCGCATCGAACAAGTGTGCTCACGGCAAGGTCTGACTGACGGCGCCGCGCGCCAGTATATAGAAGAGATCGATAAGGCCCGCAGCCGCCGGCTCATGGCGATGTTCGGAGCGGACTGGCGCGATCCCAATCGTTATGATCTGATTCTTAATATGAGCAAAATAGGTCGAGAAGGGGCGAAGCGAGTGATTATCGAGGCGGCGAAGCTCGAAGAGTATCAGCCCACCCCCGCATCCGAACGGGCTTTCAACGATCTCGCTCTTGGTTCTCGGGTCCATGCGACATTAGTTGCATCGCGCGATATAGGAGGATCGAGCCTTGAAGTTCGCGCCGACCGTGGTCATATCCACGTGAGGGGTAGGCTAGATCAAGGATCGGAAGACGAACTCGTGAATTTAGTTAAAAACGTACCGGGGGTGAACAAGGTGACGACAGACGTGTATTCCACTCGCCCTGAAGGCTTTTTGGGACCCTGAGTCAAGTCAAAATCCGAAGCGCTAAATCCGAAATCGAAACAAATTGGAACGGTTCAGTCCGGGTTTTTTCTTTCACGATGAATAAGAAGACTCCGAAGAAATCCACCGTGAAGCGGCGTGCCTCGTCATCCCTCGACTCCGTCGCGGCACTGAAGAGGACAATCACCGCGCAGGCGGAAGAGCTGCGGCAGGCTGCCGAGCAGCAAGACGCGACGAGCGAAAACTTGCGCATGGTCGCCAAATCTCTAGCTGACCTCCAGTCCGTGATGGATACCATTGTGCCTGCACCTTTGTGCGCCGAGCGCGCCACCAAGCACGGCATCACACTGGATGTTGCAGTTGACGAGCGACTGGGGGACTTTGTCGGCGATGAGAGAAAGATCAAACAGATCCTTCTCAACCTGCTTTCCAA
>CAYPHJ010000140.1:4597-10208 GCA_964410485.1 uncultured Syntrophobacteraceae bacterium | reverse complement strand
CATTTGCTGTGTTGTACGTTTGGTACATGGGTTACTTTGGGGAGACATCCGTCCTACGTTCTCCGGCTCGCTTCATAAGCTGCGACGAACCTCGGCGAGCTGCGCCGCAAGCGCTCCAAATCGACGCGGCCCGAACGAGTAATGTAGCTCATTGCGAAATCCATAGGCGCAAGCGCCATATGGTCGGCGAACTGCTCGTACCAACCGGCACTGGCGTTGGCCGCCGCGATGAGCCTGGTGACCAACGGCTTGCGGGCCGTTTCATAGGCAGTGAGCGCCGCGGCAATGTCCGAATGATGCGTTTTCAGCGCCCTGGCGAGTGCAATCGCATCTTCCATCGCCAACCGGGTTCCCGAACCAATGGAAAAATGCGCGGTATGTAAGGCATCGCCGACGAGTACGCGATTGCCGCTAAACCAGCGATCGCTCCAGATTTTTGGAAACTGCCGCCATATGGACTTGTTCGAGACCAAGCCGTGACCGTCGAGCGTCTCGGCAAACACCTGCTCGCAGAGCGTTTTGGCTCGGTCCAGGTCCATCTTGTCGAAGCCCGCGCGAAAAAAGGTCGCCTCGTCAACCTCGACAACAAAGGTACTCATGCCCGGCGCGTGGCGATGATGATGGGCATTGAAGTGGCCGAGCTCGGTTTCAAGAAATGTATGCGTCAAGGCTTCGAAGCGTTTGGTTGTGCCAAACCACGCAAAGCGGTTTGTAAAAAAAGTTACGGTCGTGCCGAAAACAATCTCTTTGCCACGACGAACCACAGAGTTGACACCGTCGGCGCCGACAATGAGATCGGCTTGGCCGCAGGCTTCCACATCATCGATCGGATGGAGATATCGGGGTTCGATACCTACGGATCGGACCCTGGCCTGTAGGATCTCCAGCAGGCGCAAGCGCCCAATCCCTGTGTAGCCCATGCCGTCAATACGGATTTCGCGGCCCTTGTGGACGAGGATACTGTCATTCCAGCATTCGAGGGCAGGCCCGATCGCAGCATGTGTATCGGGATCCTCATCCTTGAGGAACTCCAGAGCCCGTGCGGAAAAGACCAGGCCAAACCCAAACGTGGCATCGGGAGGGTTCTGCTCGAAAACGTCAATTTCGACATCGAGTTTGCTACGCTTGAGCAGGTAGGCAAGATACAAACCGGCGGGGCCGGCGCCCACAATGAGCACTCGCATGACCACTACTCTTATGTTTCCCGCTCACCGGTGTCAGCGCGCACTACCGTGGTTGTACCCGTCGGATCAGAGAGACTCGCGATGATCTCGGCCGGGACAGGGCGAGACTGGATTGCACCGGGTTTCTCGGGATGGGGGGCGGCCCAAACACGCTTCTCGAATCCTTCGAGCGCAAGCTCGCCTTGCTTCAATACTCTGTGCAGCACCGTGAAGCTGCTTCGTCCCCACTCGCTCACCTCGCTCTCCACCACCACCTCATCATCGAAGCGGCAAGGCATCATGAACCGTGCTCCCGCTTCGACTATTGGTATCCCTACAATTCCATACCTTCTCCTCATCGCCAGGGGCGACAAACCGGTGCGCTCGAACAGCCATCCCGTGCTAGTATCGAAGATGATGAAGTATTGCGGATAGAACACGATCCCGGCGGGGTCGCACTGACCCCATTCGATCCGCAGCGTGCGCCGGTTCACCAGCACCGGCCGAATCTCCTTTCGCATTGTATCCGCCCTGTAACCTCGCCTAAATGTTGATCCGCTTCACGTGCAACCTAACCTAAGCCTCTTAACGAAACGCGGACCAGATGTCCAGTCATCCCAAATCAAAGCCGCCAAGCTGCACGCGGTATGATTCGGTTGGGACGTGCAAAGCAGATGCTCACGGAGTTTATCCTGAGCCGAGGAGTTCAGCATGACACGACGGCAAACTCCGCATCCTGCAGCGAATACCTTGTCCTTGGCGAGCCCTTATGTCTTTGGGGGAGATACTCCGAATCGTGATTTACGGCTTTGTCCCTCCGTGTGAACTGCGGGCTGGTTGACCGGATTACCCAGCGCTTGATAGAAGAACTTACTTCAACTGAGCAGGAGAAACATTTCATGAGCCAGGGGAACGGCAATGTGCCTATGTTCGGCGTTCGCAAAAACATACGACAGGTCGGACGCACCGATCTGGCGGGCGGCGGGCAGGTGGTGGTGGAGAACGGTTACGCTTTTGTCGGACACATGGATCCGCCGCATGGAACGACGATTCTCGATGTGAAAGATCCCAAGCACCCAAAGGTCATCGCTGAGATTGAAATCCCGCACGGCGTGCATTCGCACAAGGTGCGGGTGGGCGGCGATATCATGCTGGTGAACCTGGAACGCTACCGCAGCAAAGAGAAGCATCCCGCAGGACTCAAAGTTTATGATATCTCCAACCGTGAAAAGCCAAAGGAAATCGCCTTCTTCCAAACCAATGGGGGCGTGCATCGTTTTACCTTCGATGGCCGCTATGCCTACATCTCGGCACATATCGAGGGTTATATCGGACGCATTCCGATGATCCTAGATCTCGAGAACCCGGCACGTCCCGAAGAAGTTGGCCGATGGTGGATGCCCGGCCAGTGGATCGGCGGCGGCGAGACGCCGACTTGGGATGGCACCGCGCACCAGTGCCATCATCCGATTCGGCGCGGCAATCGCCTCTACGTCAGTTATTGGCATGGCGGCTTCGTGATTCTCGATATTGCCGACATGTCGCGGCCGAAATTTGTCAGCGGCCTAAACTGGTCGCCTCCCTACCCGTCACCGATTCACACGACACTGCCAATCCCGTGGCAACTGATGAATCGTGACGTCATGGTCGTTTCCGACGAGGAGGCCGGTAAGCGCGCGCCGACGCCGTTTGCCTTTATGTGGATGGTCGACATCACCGACGAAACCAGGCCCATGCCGATTTCGACTTTTAATCCGGCGGAAGCTCACAGTATCGCGCCGGGCCACCAGTACGGCGCGCATCAACCCGCTGAACAAGTGTACGACAACAAGATGTTCGTCACGTGGTTCAACGGCGGCTTGCGCGTAGTCGACATCAGCAATCCTTATCTCCCGACGGAGATCGGTTACTATGTTCCCGCACCAGGCCGCGGGCAAAAGACCGTGAAAAGCAACGATGTCTTCCGCGCGGAGGACGGGCTGTTGTATCTGATCGATCGTCTTGACGGATTGGAGATACTGGAAAGCGAGCTATGAGAAATTGTGCTAAAGGGCGGTAGTGAAATATGAAATTTTCCGTATTCATGATGCCGCTGCATCGTCCGACGGAAAACCCGTCGCTGGCGTTCGATCGTGACATCGAGTTGATCCGCTACACCGACGATCTCGGCTTCGATGAGTTCTTTATCGGCGAGCATCATTCGGGCGGCTGGGAAACTATGCCCGCGCCGGAAATGGCGCTGGCAAAGGCGTCTGCTCTCGCGCACCGTATCCGCCTCGGCACCTCGGTAATCAGCGTGCCGTTTCATCATCCCTTTCATGTCGCCGAGCGCATGGCCTTTCTCGATCACCTCACGCGCGGCCGCGCGATACTCGGCGTCGGCCCCTGCGCGTTAGTGACGGATAAAAATCTCTTCGGCCTCGCCACTGAGCGGCTGTATCCTATGATGGCGGAGTCCGTGGATATTATCGTACGACTGCTGGAGTCAGCCGATCCGATCGACTACGACGGTCAATACTGGAAGATCCACCGGATGCGGCTGCAGCTTCGGTCTTACCAGCAGCCGCGTATGCCGTTGGCCATTGCGTCGTCTGGAAACCCGGTGAGCCTCGAGTTGGCCGGCAGATACGGCATGATGTTTCTTTCGCCGGCGGGAAAAAACAAACGGAACAATCAATCCAAGGCAGAACAGTGGCAAGCCGTCGAAACGATCGCTGCCAGGCATGGAACGCAAACCTCGCGCGACAATTGGCGCATCGCAACGTGTGTTTATCTCGCCGACAACCGGGAAGAAGCGTGGCGCGATGTCGAAGAGAGCGTTGGGCGCGACATGGAGTATTTTTTTGCCATCGGGTTAAAGGCGCCGTACGAAGCCTATCCCGGCCAGCCAGGCGACGAGATTACACCCCGTTCCGGCGCCGACCGGCGCGACTGGATTATCGGCACGCCCGAGGACGCCATTGCGCAGATCGAGCGCATGCAGACCGAGACCGGCGGCTTCGGCGGTCTGATGTTGACAACACACGAGTGGACCTCCACCGACAAATTGCGCCGCTCCTACGAGTTGTTTGCGCGCTACGTGATACCACACTTTCGCGGCCATACTCTGGGCTATCGCGATGAGTGGCGGCGCATCCAGGAAGCGGCGGCCAACGGAGGATTCAAAGCCGAGGACCCGGCGCGACCGAGTAACCTCGTCCTGAGCGAGGGATCACCCGTACATAGACAGAAATAAGGGATAACCGGTGCTGGGCCTAGAACAGACCTAGCCACTGCCCGAGGATAGGTTCGGGCCAGATGACCGCCATGAACTGATTCATGAAGCCATAAGTCCATGCGACCAGGATTCCGCCCGTGACCGCGCTCGCCAGCCAGCGCTGTCGTCCCGAGAGGAATAGCAAAGGCACCAGGACGGCAAAAATAATTGCCGCATTGTCCAATCGGATTGTCATCGCAAGAAAAATAAAAAGCACAAAAAGATCTGCCAGCAAAAGCCCGGCGCGTTGCGCCCCTTTGACACCGCTACTGCGCATGCCCAGGTCCATGATCTGTGCCGCTGCCGGCGGTGCGAGAAATACCTGCCTAAACAGCTCGATGGCCGCAAGAGCAATGACTCCCGCGCTCATCGATAACGGCAGCCGGCGCGCTTGGGCGGGGAATTCCAACGACGTCCACAGAGCGACGCCGGTGCCGACGATCAATAGAAGCGGCACGATATTCTGCGTGCTCAAGGCCGGCCCCCCCTGTAGCCAACCCGACTTTGTATCTTTACCCGCTTCGCTTTCCGTTTCATTTTCCTCGTCGACCGCCGCGCTTTGTTCGGCTCTGGCCATGAAGCGGGTCAGCACAACAGCCGTGACGATCACGAGCAGGAAGAGAATCACGGTGAGCGGCCGAGTGAACACGCCCACCACTCCATGAAGGGCAAAGGCGGTCTGGATGTTCACATCGATGATTGGCCCTAGAATAAATCCGAGTATGAATGGCGGTCGGGGCCACCCGAACCCCTTCATCAACAACCCAACAACCGAAAAAATCATCAGAATGGGGATCGCCAGCCAACTGCGCATATCCATGAAAGCAGCCAGAAACACCAGCGGGATGATTACGCCGGAGATCGCGGGATACGGCACTGCCGTCAGCTTGATCAATGGCGCCGAGGCGGCAAGGCCGATTACAGTCACGAGCAAATTCCCAATGGCAAGCGTGAACACAACCAGCATCGTGATATGAGCGTGTTGATCAACCATCGGCGGGCCGGGGCTGATGCCGTACATCAGCATGGCGGCCAGGATCATCACCCATCCCGTTCCCCCGGGAATGCCCAGCGTGAGCGTCGGCAGGGCCTGTCCGCCTTCTTTTGAATTTTGCGCCGACTCGGCAAATAACACACCGTCCAGTGAGCCTTTGCCAAACTCCCGGCGATCCTTGCGGAAGAGAATGCCGAA
>CAYPHJ010000140.1:0-4497 GCA_964410485.1 uncultured Syntrophobacteraceae bacterium | reverse complement strand
AGCACGGCCACCATGGCAACGCCAAACATCGCAATGACTGCGATCTCGCTACGGTCAATACTGAGAATGAACGGCTTGACGACTGGAATCGCCAGCGCTAGTGCCACCGCGCCGATGACGCCACCGATAGCAGAAACCGCGTAAACAGCCCCCAGCGTATAGGCGGCTCGGCCCTGTCTGGCGAGTTGATGGCCCTCGAGGAAGGTAACTTGCGTGGCGCCACTGGGAACCCCGACAACAACGGCTGGAATCGAGTCTAGGGTATTATTGGTTCCAGCGATCGCTGCCAGCATCACCAGCGCCACGGCAGGATCTTCTATGTTGAGGACAATAAAGGGGAGCAGGATCGCCATCACAAGGACAGATCCTACTCCCGGAACCAGACCGATAACGATGGAAAGAAATACGCCTATGAGCAACGCCTGCCAGTAGGCAATAGTGCCCAGATACGAGGAGGCGTTGAGGAAGACTTCCATCTAAAGAAGCCCGTGCTTGGGCGCACCCAAATAGAAAACTGCCGACTGAGCTTATGCTCGCTATTTGCGGATGTACTTGTTGTACATCTCGGTCCGGAGCTTCGTTTCCTGCTCCTTGTAGCGCATCCACAGCCGCTCCGATTCGAGAGCTTCCTTTTGCGCCTCCGGGCCCGTTACGAACACAGCCGGCATGCCCGTGATCTTTTCAACACTCGCCTGAAACTTCTTGTCGTTCATTGCCTTCTCGAGCGCTGTACGCAGGGCGACAACGATATGGTCGGGGGTTTTAGGCGATACCACCACTGGCTTGTTCATAGCCTGGGTGGCCTCGATGAGGGCTGTCCAGATCTCCAGCTGTTGTTTGTTGAGCAAGCTATAAACATGCGGGACTTTCTCTACGTCCTTGAACTCGGCGTTGGGCTCCATCCGGCGTCCAAAAAAAGTCATGTCCAACAGCGGCTTTAGCCTGCCCTTAGCGACCCAGCCAGGGCGCAACTGGGGGAAGCCAAACCATCGGCCGGCGCCACCGACGGTTAGATTCATGTTTCCGCGCTCCATTTCCAGCAATTGAATTGCCGTCCCTCGTTCCGCGACTACGCCAAACTTTATGGGAAGATTGAGCCAGTGGGACAGCAGCATGACCTGAAAAGCCTGTGTTTGCATGTCTTCCGGACTCGGAATCATATCAAGGTAAAGCAAGGGAGGATCCTTCTTTCCCATCGCATCGCGGATGTCGCGATAGGGAAGATCAAAACCTGTCAACACGAAGGTTCGATCACCGATGTCCCCGATGAACTTGAACTGGCTGCTTGTGAAGTCGGCTTGCTCGAGTACCTGCTCTCTGAGGATAGCAGTCGAATGCATGAATAGAGTCAAGCCATCCGGTTTGGATCGCCAAGTATAATTTAACCCGTGTACATGGGGCGGAATATTGCTGACGACAAACCTTGGGTTACCCGGAAAGTACTTACCAAAGTTGGCAGCAAGGTAGCGGAGCAAGATATCCGTACCGCCTCCCGGACGCGAGCCGGTAACAAAGCGGATTGTCTTACCCTTAAAGTAGGCCTCTGCATCGAATGCCGAAGCGCTGATCGGCACTGAAATAGCAATCACTGCCGCCAGCATAAAGAGGAAACTGCGGCCAGATCGGCTCTTTAGTCGCATGGCTTACCTCCCTTTTTTACCATGTCTTTATTGGCCTCTTCGCGGTCGCCGGGCGGGTAATTAACAGTTACCGTATCTGCGACCCCACGAACCACCTAGCATTGTCGGCTAGCTGCTCGCCTTCTGCTGCCATGATTAGTGGAAAGAGGAGACTCTGTCAACACATAGCATTGTCTGATTTTGATGCTGGAGCGGCAGTATCCTGCCTCAGCACAGACCGCTACTCCAATGAGCATTGATCTGCTTTTCCCACTTTCATGAAACCCGTCATTTTGCCGATACTTCCTAGGTCCTAGGATTTAAGTCGTATCTGTGTTGACTCTGCGGGTTTGTTTTCGATAAAGGTAGGGGCAAAGGAGGATATGACTTATGAACAGCACGAAACCAGCCGCAAGGACAATGGTGAAAGTGACCTTATTGGCAGTGTTTTGCACCGGACTCTTTCTGCTGCGAGGAAGCGCGGGCGAAACAGCCGATGCGAAGCCGCAACTGGTCATTAGTCCCGCCCAGGTGGATTACAAACCAAAAACAAAGGTCACGCTCGAAGGATCCGGGTTTAAGCCCAAACAGGAACTCGGGATTGAAGTCGAGATGGGCGGGACCTCGTCCGATGTCAGCTACCTGATGAAACCCAGACCCGTAGCTGACGAAAAGGGAACATTCAAGAGCGAGTGGGTACTCGCTGGTGAGATCAAGCTCCTCAAGCCTACAACGCACAAAGTAGCCGTGGTTGATCAGGACGGCAAAGTTCTCACCACCGGCACGCTAGATTTTAAAAAGCCAGAACCAAAAGCGGCAAAGAAAAAATAAGGCGCCAACTCTCAAACTAGAAAAGGCGCCAAGCCTTGGAGAATGGATTGGCTTTGAAACAGTTCAGCCGCTGAACTCTGCTTCTCCGTCATTCCGTCAAGGCGCGGAATTTCGGAAAGACAGGGTACTGCAGTCAGTGTAAGAAGCGCCTGCCGGTTGGTCTCAGCCGCCAGTGCGGGTGGTTCTTCGATTTGGTTCAGTATATATCCCAGCACTCGCAGCTCTTTACAGCTTGCGTGCTCCAGCGTGAGAAGTAGGTGGTTTATTACGCCAAGACGGTTCGCGGCGACCACGATAATTGGCAGCCTTAGGACGCGGGCGAGATCCGCATAGGTGTAGCTTGGCAGGAGTGGCACCATGAGGCCGCCGGCGCCTTCGACGAGCATTACGTCGTGGGTCGAACTGATCTCATGGTAGATCTCGATCACCCGATCGATATCGATTCGAACGCCGCTTCTTTCCGCCGAGACGCTGGGCGCCAGGGGCTCAGCCAGTGGATAGGGGCAAATTCTTTCGAGGGGCGCTTCGCAGCCGGATGCCTGCATTAGCTGCGCGGCGTCCTCTGGAAAGAGCCTGCCATTGCGCCCGGAGCAACCAGTTTCCGCGGGCTTCATAACCCCGACGCGATATCCGCCGGAGCGCAACGCGGCCGCGATCCCACAGGCCACCAAAGTCTTGCCCACCCCGGTATCCGTGCCGGTGATGAAGATTCCTTTGCCCATTAAACCTGGTTACCTTTCCGGCTCCACTTGGTCATCGCGCGTCGACGTTCATTGTCATTCTGAGCCGCAGGCGAAGAATCTCGGCGGGGGTGGATTCTTCGTCCCGGAGTTTATCCTGAGACTTGTATGATGGATGTCTAGCTCACATCGAACCTCCTCTGTTAACATGTACGGTTCGAAAGTACCATTCAGCACTCAAATCCGCCCAGTCTGGATTGACCGATTCGATTAGTGCTATTTTCTTTTCTCGCAACCACCCCTTGATCTGCTTTTCTCGTGCGAGAGCAGCCAGCACATCTTCGGTCACCTCGAAATATACGAGTTTCGTGATGTCGTACTTCGACGTGAATCCGGGAACAAGTTTTTGTTTATGCTCATACACTCGCCGCTCCAAATCATTTGTAACACCCGTGTAAAGCGTACGTGATTTGTTGGTCATGATGTACACGTAGTACTGATTAGTCATCGCGCGGGACGCTCATTGTCATTCTGAGCCGCAGGCGAAGAATCTCGGGCGGGGAGGATTCTTCGTCGCGGAGTTTACCCTGAGCAACGCCGAAGGGCTCCTCAGAATGACATACTTCTCAACTTTCCGTCACTACCCGAATCGAGTCCAGCGTGACATCCACGAGCGATTCGAGCTCGCTGTCGGATAGAGTAAGTGGCGGCATCAGAACAATGACGTCGCCAAGCGGTCTGATCATGACGCTTCTCCTTCTCGCTTCCAACGTCACCTTATGGCCGATCCGTTTTTCGGGCGGATAGTTCCTGCGCGTTTTCTTGTCCTCGACCAGCTCGATACCAATCATGAATCCCCATTGCCGGACATCGCTGACATGCTGAAGATGAACAAAGCTGTCACTGAGCCGTCGCTGGAGGTAGGCGATTTTCGGTTGTATGGCCCCGATTATGTTTTCGCGCTCGAACAACTCCAGATTTGCCAGCGCTACAGCGCAACCCAGCGGATTACCGGTGTAGGTGTGGCCGTGGAAAAAAGTCTTGAATTCATTGTACTCGCCTAAAAACGTGGTAAAGATCTCTTCTCTGGTTAACGTCGCTGCCAGCGGCAGATAGCCACCGGTCAGGCCCTTTGCCAGGCAAAGAATGTCAGGGCTCACGCCTGCGTGTTCACAGGCAAACATCGTTCCCGTTCGGCCAAAACCAGTGGCGACTTCATCAAAGATCAGAAGTATGCCCTTGTCCCGACAGTACTCGCTGATGATCTCGACGTAATCCGCCGGTTGGGACCACATTCCCGCGGCTCCCTGCATCAAAGGCTCCATAATGAGCGCCGCCAAGGAATCCTTGTTTTGCTCCAGCTTTTC
>CAYPHJ010000139.1:0-10328 GCA_964410485.1 uncultured Syntrophobacteraceae bacterium | reverse complement strand
AGGTCGGCGGTTCAATCCCGCTCCTGGGCTTTTATTCGGACGCGGGAGAGCGCTACTTCATCAGGCTGTGACTGGCAAATCCAGAGGAGGAAGAGATGAGCAAACAGAAGTTCGAGCGAAAAAAACCCCATCTAAATATCGGTACGATAGGACACGTGGACCACGGAAAAACGACCTTAACGGCGGCAATCACCAAAGTCCTCGAGAAACAGGGCAAGGCCAAATTTATGGCCTATGATCAGATCGATAAGGCGCCCGAAGAGCGCGAGCGCGGCGTCACGATCAACATCGCGCACGTGGAATACGAAACGGAGAAACGGCACTACGCGCATGTGGATTGCCCGGGCCATGCTGATTACGTCAAGAACATGATCACCGGAGCGGCCCAGATGGACGGCGCCATCCTGGTGGTCTCTGCTGCCGACGGGCCGATGCCGCAAACGCGGGAGCACATCCTTCTTGCGCGGCAGGTCGGAGTGCCTGCGATTGTCGTGTATCTCAACAAGGCCGATATGGTGGACGACAAGGAGCTATTGGATCTTGTCGAGCTCGAAGTCAGAGAGCTGCTGTCAAAGTACAAATTCCCGGGTGACGACACGCCGATCATCGTGGGCAGCGCCTTGAAAGCCTTGGAGGGCGACACTTCAGATCTAGGCGAGCCGTCGATCTTGAAGCTCATGGAAGCGGTCGATTCGTTTGTCCAGGAGCCGGTTCGAGACATTGATAAACCCTTCCTCATGCCGGTCGAAGACGTATTCACTATCAGTGGTCGCGGCACCGTGGTTACCGGCCGTGTCGAGCGGGGCATTGTCAAAGTTGGCGAAGAAATAGAGATTGTCGGCTTCAGAGAGACTCAAAAAACGGTGGCAACGGGTGTCGAGATGTTTCGAAAACTCCTGGATGAAGGTCAGGCCGGAGACAATATAGGCGTCCTGCTCCGGGGGACGAAACGCGAAGATGTGGAGAGGGGACAAGTTCTGGCCAAGCCCGGCAGCATCACCCCGCACAAGAAATTTAACGCCGAGGCCTATGTTCTGACCAAAGAGGAGGGCGGTCGGCACACGCCTTTTTTCAACGGCTATCGACCGCAGTTCTATTTTCGCACCACCGACGTAACCGGCGTTGTCAAGCTGCCGGAAGGGACCGAGATGGTCATGCCGGGCGACAATATCAATGTCGAGATCGAACTTATTATGCCTGTGGCTATGGATCAGGGCCTGAACTTCGCCATCCGCGAGGGCGGTCGGACCGTCGGGGCCGGAATCGTCACTAAGATTGTCCAATAGCTTCACTGGGGAGATTACGCCATGCGCGATCTAGTCGGCTTTGCCTGCGACAAATGTAAGCGGAAGAATTACACGACGACGAAAAATAGAAAGACAACCACGGAGAAGCTGGCACTCAAGAAATTCTGTTCTTCTTGCCGCACCCATACCCTGCATCGCGAGGTAAAAGTCTGATAGGGATACAGGGTCAGTAGCTCCAACTGGCTAGAGCGCCGGACTCCAAATCCGGTTGTTGCAGGTTCGAATCCTGCCTGACCCGCCATCTTACCGCGTTGACAAGCCATGGGAGATTGGATCCAAAGACTGCAGGACGGGGCGGGGCAGATCACCGAATTCTTTCAGGAAGCCTGGCAGGAACTAAAAAAAGTTCATTGGCCATCGCGGCGGGAAACCTATACGGCGACGGCGGTCGTGCTCGTGGTCGTTATTTTGATTTCGATCTATTTGGCAATTGTGGACCTAGGCCTGACCAGGGTGATTCAGTCCATCATTGACTAATCTTGTAGGCTCCCCTTATGGCGAAGCAATGGTACATCGTCCACACGTTTTCAGGGTATGAGCACAAAGCGAAGGCGGCTCTTGAAGAGAGAATCAAAGCTCTGGGCAAGCAGGACTTTTTCGGGGAAATTTTAGTCCCGGTCGAAAAGGTTGTCGAGCTGGTTAAGGGGAAGAAGAAAACATCTTCGCGGAAATTTTTTCCGGGTTACATCCTCGTCCAGATGGAGCTCAACGACGATACCTGGCATGTCGTTAAGGAAACGCCGAAAGTGACCGGGTTTGTGGGCGGCACCACCAATCCACCGTCGGTGAGCGACGAGGAAGTCAGGACCATAACGCAACAGATGGAAGAGGGGGCCATCAAACCAAAGCCGCGAGTTTTGTTTTCGGTGGGAGAAAACGTCAAGGTTATCGATGGTCCATTCGCTGATTTTAACGGCGTCGTCGAAGAAGTCCGTCCGGACAAGGGCAAGCTCCGAGTATTGATCAGCATCTTTGGTCGGGCAACCCCCGTCGAGCTGGAGTTTGTGCAGGTCGAACGGAACTAGGAAAAGGATACGATAATGGCGAAGAAGGTCATAGGGGAGGTAAAACTGCAGATTCCTGCCGGGCAAGCGAATCCGAGCCCCCCCGTCGGTCCTGCGCTGGGCCAGCGGGGCGTCAACATAATGGAGTTTTGCAAAGCCTTTAATGCTGCGACGCAAGCGCAGCAGGGAATGATCATTCCCGTGATTATAACTGTTTACGCCGACCGTTCCTTCACGTTCGTGACTAAGACACCTCCCGCGTCTGTTTTGCTAAAGAAAGCAGCCGGCGTGGAGAAGGGTTCGGCCGAGCCCGGCAAGGTCAAAGTCGGTAAGGTCAGCCGGACTCAGATCAGGCAGATTGCGGAACTCAAGTTGCGTGACTTGACCGCAAAGGATCTGGCTGCAGCGGAGAAGTCCGTGGAAGGGACGGCCCGTAGTCTCGGCCTGGAAGTCGAATGATGTTAGAGGCCGTGGCTCAGCTGTGCGCGGCCAATAATCGAGGAAACAATGAGCACCAACGGAAAAGCTTATAAAGCTGCCTTGGCGAAGGTGGATCGCAACCGAAGGTACATCCTGGAAGAGGGTGTTCAACTCGCGAAGGAGCTAGCGCACGCGAAATTCGATGAAACTGTCGAACTAGCCGTGCGCCTGGGGGTCGATCCCCGGCAGGCCGATCAGAATGTGCGCGGCACGGTGACTTTGCCGCACGGCATGGGTAAGCCCGTTCGGGTGCTCGCGTTCGCCAAGGGCGAAAAAGAAAAAGAGGCTCAAGAGGCAGGCGCGGATTTTGTCGGCAGCGATGAATTAATCAAAAAGATCAGTGACGGGTGGTTTGATTTCGATAAATCTGTGGCGACTCCGGACATGATGGGCGCGGTCGGCCGAATTGGTAAACTTTTGGGTCCGCGGGGCCTCATGCCCAACCCAAAGACCGGCACGGTAACAGTGGATATTGGTCGGGCGATCAAGGAGATCAAAGCCGGCAAGTTGGAATTCCGCGTCGATAAGGCCGGAATTGTTCATGTGCCTGTCGGCAAAGCGTCTTTTTCTGCAGCGCAACTCCTCGATAATACAAAGTCTGTTTTGGCTGCCATCTTGAGAGCAAAGCCTGCCTCGGCCAAAGGCAACTATGTTCGCGGCATAACGATTGCCACAACAATGGGGCCCGGCATTAAGGTGGATCTGGCGGATATCCGCGCCATGGCGGCGTAGGCTAAGCGGAGGAATGTTCAAGGTTCCAGGTTCAACGTTCAATTAGGTTTTCGGAGGTTCAAAGCGAACGATGGAGTTAGCAACCGAGCGCGCAAGTCATGCGCTAAAGGCACAGGCCGTGACAGCCGTGCATGAACGCTTCAAGTCGGCGAAGATGGCGATCGTCACTGAGTACCGCGGTTTGTCGGTGGCCCAGATGACGCGACTGCGGCGTGATATTCGACAGGTTTCCGGAGAATACCAGGTCATCAAGAATACTCTGGTGCGCCGAGCGCTAAAAGACACCGAGTACGGTGTCTTGGATCGTTTGCTGGAGGGTCCGAATGGCTGGGTCTTTGCCTATGATGATCCGGTCATGCTCTCCAAAGCTCTGCTCAAGTTTGTTGAAGAAAACGAAAAGCTCAGGATCAAGGGAGGCGTCTTTGAGGGCGAGTTTCTCGAGCCGGATAAGGTTAAAGCCTTGGCTCAAATGCCGAGTAAACCGGAACTGCAGGCCAAGTTGCTTGCTGTCATGCAAGCACCTGCAACGCATTTGGTCCGGCTGATGCAAGAGCCTGGTGCGCGCGTTGTCAGGCTTTTGGAGGCGCTACGGAAGAATAAAGCGGAGTCCTAAATTCGTCATTTCAAAGTTAAACCAAAGGGGGAACCATTTTATGGCAGAGGTATTGCGAGAACAGGTCAAAGACTTCATCAAAAACATGACGCTTCTGGATGCAGCGGCGCTGGTCAAGGAACTGGAGGACGAGTTGGGCGTTAGCGCAGCGGCACCGGTGGCGGTCGCTGCGGCGGCTGGACCTGCGGCGGCCGCGGCGGAAGAGAAAACTGAGTTCAACGTTGTTCTCGCCGATGCGGGAGAAAAGAAGATTCAGGTCATTAAAGTCGTTCGTGAACTGACGGGTTTGGGTCTGAAGGAGGCCAAAGATCTTGTCGACGGAGCGCCCAAGGCGGTCAAGGAAGGCGTATCCAAGGCCGATGCGGAGGCTGTTAAGAAGAAACTGGAAGAGCAAGGCGCTAAGGTCGAGATCAAGTAAGTCTGGTGCGGATCGGCCAGGGATGGATATTAACTGTCGTCGTATAGGCGTCGTATAGAGGAGCAAGCATGGCATTTCAGGTGGCCAATAACCTAAGGTTTCGCCGCAGTTTCGGAAGAATCAAGAAAATCATTGATTTGCCTTATTTAATAGAGATCCAGAAAAATTCGTATAACCTGTTCTTGCAAATGGATGTTGGTTCAGATCAACGCGAGAATATAGGCCTTCAGGAGGTGTTCAAGTCCGTATTTCCCATAAAAGACTTCAACGAAACGGCATCATTGGAGTTCGTAAGTTACGCCTTGGGGGAGCCGAAGTATGATGTCGATGAGTGTCACCAGCGAGGCATGACATACGCTGCGCCTTTGAAAGTGACCGTGCAGTTGGTCTTGTGGGATGTTGATAGCCAAACGGGCGCACGGAGCATCAAGAATGTCAAAGAGCAGGAAGTCTATTTCGGCGAGATCCCGCTCATGACCAAGAACGGCACCTTCATGATCAACGGGACTGAACGCGTGATCGTTAGCCAGCTACACCGCTCTCCCGGCGTTTTTCTTGAGCATGACAAGGGGAAAACTCACGCCAGCGGCAAACTGCTGTATTCTGCGCGTATCATTCCCTATCGGGGCTCCTGGGTCGATCTCGAGTTTGACCCGCGGGATATTCTCTACGTGCGCATCGATCGACGACGTAAGTTCCATGCCACGGTTCTCTTGCGCGCTTTGGGAATGACCACAGAGGATCTTCTGAATTATTATTACAGGAGCGATACGATTGTTTTTGACGGCCGTAAGGCGGCTATCGTGTTCAATCCCCATCACCTCCTCGGCGCCAAGGTAGGCTCCGACGTGCGTGATCCGAAAACCAACGACCTCATCGTCAAAGAGGGCAAGAAATTTACCCGGCCGGTGCTCCGACAGATGGAAGCCGCCAAAGTCAAGCATGTTCCGATCGGTTGGGATGAGGTTTTGGGCCGCGTGGCTTCCCACGACATCGTCGATCCACAAACCAAGGAAGTGCTCGTCGAATGTAACCACGAGATCACACAGGAAAAGTTGGAGCTGGTTCGTGAAAGGGGCATCCAACAGATCGATGTTCTTTTTATCGACGAATCGAGTGTCGGGCCTTATCTGCGTAACACGCTCTTGCAAGATCGTATTCGCTCGCCGCAGGACGCGGTTCTGGAGATTTACAGGCGGTTGCGGCCTGGCGATCCGCCGACGGTAGAGTCCGCGACTAATTTTTTCAATAACCTCTTCTTCAACCCAGATCGCTACGATTTGTCCAAAGTCGGGCGGCTGAAGTTAAACCACCGCCTCAAGCTCAATATTCCTCTCGAACAGGGGACGTTGCGCAAAGAAGATATTCTGGAGGTGGTTCGTTATTTGATGGAGCTCAAAAATGGCAACGGCTCAGTGGATGACATCGATCACCTGGGGAATCGCCGTGTGCGGGCCGTCGGCGAGCTAGTGGAAAACCATTTTCGTGTGGGGCTGGTCAGAATGGAGCGGGCAATTAAGGAAAAGATGAGCCTCCAGGAGATCGAAACCCTGATGCCGCAGGAACTCATCAACTACAAGCCCGTATCTGCCGCGCTCAAGGAATTTTTCGGTTCGAGCCAGCTCTCACAGTTCATGGATCAAACCAACCCGCTCTCTGAAATAACGCATAAACGCCGGCTTTCGGCGCTTGGACCCGGAGGTTTGACGCGAGAAAGAGCGGGTTTCGAGGTGCGGGACGTGCATCCAACGCACTACGGACGGGTGTGCCCGATTGAAACTCCCGAGGGTCCCAATATCGGGCTCATTGCATCGCTTACGACCTATGCGCGGGTGAACGAGTTCGGGTTCATTGAGACTCCTTACCGCGAAGTCGACAATGGCCGGGTCACCGATCGCATTCGTTACCTTTCTGCTCTCGAAGAAGAAGATCACGTCATTGCTCAAGCCAATGCACCTATCGACGGGCGCGGAGTATTCACGGTGGATCTGGTGTCCTCGCGCAAAGGCGGCGAGTTTGTCATGGCGCGCCCGGAAGAGGTCAACTTCATGGACGTGTCTCCCAACCAACTGGTGAGTGTCGCCGCGTCGCTTATTCCATTCTTGGAGAATGACGATGCCAATCGCGCGCTCATGGGCTCGAATATGCAGCGACAGGCGGTGCCGCTGCTCAGGACGGAGGCTCCCCTGGTGGGAACCGGGATGGAGAAAATTGTCGCTAGGGACTCCGGCGTGACCGTGGTGGCGCGACGCGACGGCGTTGTCGAGAGCGTCGATTCCACGCGCATCGTTGTCAAGGCGGACAAGCCGGCCGGATCTCGGGACACAGGAGTCGACATCTATAACCTCGTCAAGTATCAACGTTCCAATCAGAACACCTGCGTTAACCAACGGCCGATTGTGGTTGTTGGCGACCAGGTAAGAGCGGGTGATGTGATTGCTGACGGGCCGTCCACCGAGATGGGCGAGCTGGCTTTGGGCCGCAATGTTCTCGTCGCGCTCATGCCCTGGGGTGGTTACAATTTCGAAGACTCGATTCTTATTAGCGAACGGGTCGTCAAGGAGGACATTTACACTTCGATCCATATCGAGGAGTTCGAGTGCGTGTCGCGAGACACGAAGCTGGGGCCCGAGGAAATTACCCGAGATATTCCCAATGTGGGCGACGAAGCGCTTACCGACCTGGATGACAGCGGGATCATTCGGATAGGAGCGGAAGTCAAACCCGGCGATATCCTGGTGGGTAAGATAACGCCCAAAGGTGAGACGCAACTCTCGCCTGAAGAAAAGCTGCTGCGGGCGATTTTTGGGGAAAAGGCCGGCGAGGTGAGGGACACTTCGTTGCGCGTTCCGCCGGGTGTGGAAGGCACCGTCATCAATGTGCGCATCTTTTCGCGCAAAGGTCTCGGCAAAGACGAAAGAAGCAAAGCCATCGAAGATGAGGAGATCACGCGTTTGAGAAAGGACCAGCACGATGAGATCCGCATCCTTCAAGAAGGAGCGCTGAAGCGTCTGAAGAGACTCCTGGTCGGCCGGCGGTTGGCCGTGCGCTTGAGCGACGATAACCGCAAGGTTCTGCTGAACAAAGGCAAAGATCTCACCGAGGAAGATCTCGACCAGCTCGGCATGATTTACTGGAGTGATATCCGCGTCGATAACGAATCCGTGGAAACGGAAGTCCATCGAATCGTCGAAAGCACCAGCGAACAAGTCAGTCTCATCAAAGAGCTATTCGAAGATAAGATTGACAAGCTCAAAGGTGGTGACGAGCTGCCGCCGGGCGTGATCAAGATGGTGAAGGTCTTTGTCGCCATTAAACGCAAGTTGCAAGTGGGCGACAAAATGGCTGGGCGGCACGGGAACAAAGGCGTGATTTCTCGGATTTTGCCGGAAGAAGACATGCCCTACCTGGAGGATGGCACGCCGGTGGACGTGGTCCTCAATCCCCTGGGTGTGCCGTCACGAATGAATGTGGGGCAGATTCTCGAAGCGCATCTCGGTTGGGCCGCCAAGAGCTTGGGAAGGCAGATTGATGAGCTGATTCGCAGTCACAGCCAGGACGGCGATGGCTTGCGCCGGCGCTTGAAAGAATACCTCAACGCAAAGGAGGCAAACGAGTTGATCGACGGCGTCAAAGATGCCGAGGTGCTCAAATTGGCCGAGAAGTACGCCGATGGTATCCGCATGGCATCACCCGTATTTGATGGAGCCGCCGAAGAGGAGATTTTCAATCTTTTGAGAAAGGCGGGGCTTCCGGTGACCGGGCAGGTCACGCTCCATGACGGTCAAACGGGAGAAGCGTTCGATGGAAAAGTGACGGTTGGCGTCATGTATATCATGAAGCTCCATCACCTTGTGGATGACAAAATCCACGCTCGCTCTACGGGGCCGTATTCCCTGGTCACGCAGCAACCGCTTGGAGGTAAGGCGCAGTTCGGCGGTCAACGGCTGGGTGAAATGGAGGTCTGGGCTCTCGAGGCCTATGGCGCCGCCTACACGCTGCAAGAGATGCTCACGGTGAAATCGGATGATGTGGTGGGACGCACGCGAATGTATGAGGCGATCGTCAAAGGGGACAATCTCCTGGAACCGGGGTTGCCTGAATCGTTCAATGTCATGGTCAAGGAGCTGCAAAGCTTGGGCTTGGATGTCGAGTTGGTAGAAGAGAAGTGAGCCCCAGGCGAGTTTTTGCCGCTGACCCGGAGGTAAATGAGTTATGGAAGATCTATTCAATCTGTTCGAGAAACCGAAAAATCCACTCAGTTTTAATGCCATCAAAGTGTCCATTGCTTCGCCAGACAAGATTCGCTCCTGGTCTCATGGGGAGGTCAAGAAGCCGGAGACCATCAACTACCGTACCTTCAAACCGGAGCGGGACGGTCTTTTTTGCGCCAAGATTTTTGGTCCCACGAAAGACTATGAGTGTAATTGCGGCAAGTACAAGCGTATGCGCCATCGGGGCGTAGTGTGCGAAAAGTGCGGCGTTGAGGTCATTCAATCGAAGGTGCGCCGCGAACGCATGGGCCACATCGAATTAGCCACCCCGGTCGTTCATATCTGGTTTCTCAAAAGTCTCCCCAGCCGGATCGGCGCTTTGTTGGACATGTCACTCAAGGACATCGAGAAGGTCCTCTATTTCGAGTCTTATATTGTGATCGATCCGGGAGAGAGCCCACTGCAGTACAAGGAGCTGTTGACCGAAGCTCGCTACCGCAAGGCAGTGGAGGAGTACGGCGGAAAATTCATCGCCGAGATGGGCGCCGAGGCCATTCGAAAGCTCCTGAAGGCCGTCGACGTTGCCAAGCTATCCGAGGATCTGCGTCAGGAGATGCGCGACGCCAACTCCGAAGTGCGGCGGAAAAAAATGGCAAAGCGGCTGAAGGTGATCAACGCCTTTAAGAACTCCGGCAATCGCCCGGAATGGATGGTCTTGGAAGTGATTCCTGTCATCCCGCCGGATCTGCGGCCATTGGTGCCGCTCGACGGAGGCCGGTTCGCGACCTCCGATCTCAATGATCTCTATCGGCGGGTGATCAACCGCAATAACCGTTTGAAACGGCTGATGGAGCTCAGCGCTCCCGACATGATTATTCGTAACGAGAAGCGCATGCTGCAGGAAGCCGTGGATGCGCTGTTCGACAACGGCCGGCGGGGGCGTGCGATTACCGGCCAGAACCGCCGCCCGCTCAAGTCGCTGAGCGACATGCTCAAGGGAAAGACGGGTCGGTTCCGCCAGAACCTGTTAGGTAAGCGAGTCGATTACTCGGGGCGCTCGGTTATCGTTGTCGGGCCCGAGCTACGGCTGCACCAGTGCGGTTTGCCGAAGAAAATGGCGCTCGAGTTGTTCAAACCGTTTATCTACAACAAGCTCGAAGAGCGCGGCCATGTGACGACCATCAAGAGCGCCAAGAAGATGGTGGAGAAGGAGCGGCCCGAGGTCTGGGATATCCTCGATGAGGTCATCCGGGAGCACCCCGTCCTGTTGAACCGCGCGCCGACCCTCCATCGCCTGGGTATCCAGGCCTTTGAGCCCATTTTGATCGAAGGCAAGGCCATCCAGCTGCATCCACTGGTTTGCGCTGCTTACAATGCCGACTTCGACGGCGACCAGATGGCCGTACACGTTCCGCTGTCCGTGGAAGCCCAAGTGGAAGCGCGGGCTCTGATGATGTCAACGAACAATATTCTTTCACCCGCAAACGGCAAGCCCATTATTGTGCCGACGCAAGACATTGTCTTGGGGCTGTACTACATGACCCGAGATCGACTGAATGC
>CAYPHJ010000138.1:0-10417 GCA_964410485.1 uncultured Syntrophobacteraceae bacterium | reverse complement strand
CGTGTGGAAGATGAAAGCCGGGATGTCACCGCGCTGATCGAATCGATCGATGAATAGCCGGATGCTAGAGGACCCGGGGCGATTTTTACGAGCAGATCTATAAAGAGTGGGACTGGTAAACAATTACCGGGTTCAGTACTTTTACCGATCGCCCGTGAAAGTGTCTCCAGCACGCTAGGCAAATAGCGCCATATGGCGAAGAACTCCAGGAAAGCCGGATGACCGAAAGGGTCAAGTCCGGTTTGACGCGGCGGGGGCTGGAAACGGGTTTACGGTGGGAGCTAGTGAGGCACCGTCAAACGAAAGAGACGGTCAACGGATAGGCTTCACCTACGGAACACCGCGCCAGTCCTCGACCCTACCATTATAGGGAGGAACCCGGGGTCGGGTCTTGGGAGCGGGGATTGGGGCGGGTCTTGTATTTTTCTATTCGATGAGGAAAGCCTCGGCATCAGTCTCACTTTGATCGGGCAGCGTTTCCTCGAGCCGATCAGCGAGCCCGTTGTGCAAATGGGTGTTCAAAAGTTCAATAATCCTTGAACGTTTGAATAGGTGTGCAATGCCGAAACAGAATGCGAATATGGCGATTGAACGAACGTCGGTCAGTACCGACTAGAGCAGCCGAAAAAAGATTTCATAAGAGCTTGCCGTTTAACCTGGATGCTAAAACCAAAAAGTGGTAGCGCCAAAAAGTTCTATGCTTGACGCTTGACATGACCGCTGATAGTTTTCAGGGACGTCAGGAATGATAGATTTGAGAGGGGGGCAGTAAAAACCAATGGAAGCTCATGGTTTGCATCGCGGAGTCACACCAGGCCTGTCTCAGGCCGAAAAGCTATCCGGAACGCAGCCTTTGCCCGTGAGGCTTGCAGTGGCCGAGTATGATCGTACGCGCCCACTGTTGGAAGGGCGGGTGCGCGTTGAGGGTATTGATCTCAGAGCGCAACGCGGGCACATCGGTGACTTCTGCTTGCGCCCTGTTTACGAACAGTACGATGCGGCTGAGATGTCCCTTTCCTGGTATCTTATGGCACGCTCCCGTCATGAGCCAATCATCGCGTTGCCGATTTTTCCACTTCGCATGTGGGTCCATGCCTATTTTTACACCCGCGACGATTCTCCTTTCTGCCACCCCCGGGACCTAGTAGGAAAGAAAGTGGGCACTTCTCGGTATCGGATTACCGTCAACCTCTGGCTTAGAGGGATTCTCAAGGATCATTACGGTGTGAACCCACAAGATTTCTTGTGGGTAACCACCGATGAGGAAGGTGCTGGCTTTACCGTCCCTGCCGGAATCTCTTTGACTAATCTTCCCAAGGAGGATCCTGAGGAACTCCTGTTGAGAGGCGAGATCGATGCTTTGTGCTTGGCGAGGAGTCCGCGCCGCGCAGGGATAAGACAGCTGTTCCGCCATTGTCGTTCGGAGGTCGACAAGTACTTCCAGCTTACGGGAATCTTTCCTATAACGCACACCGTGGTGATGAACGAGACCTTGTGGAATCGTGAACCGTGGGTAGCTGAGCGTCTTGTCACGGCCTTCCGGGATGCCCAGGCAGAATGCGAGAGTTTCTACGCAGAACCAAAACATCTGACTCTTGCCAGTGCCGTCTTCGTTCGGGAAGAGGAGCGCTCGGCCTTTGGCCCGAACCCTTGGATTCAAGGTCTTGAAGGGAATCGAAAAACGCTCGAGACTTTTTCTCGTTATGCTCATGAACAGGGATACATTCCCAGGCAACCCGTGCTTGAGGAGTTGTTCGCGCGCAATACCATATAGGATGAGCTGCTCGCGTGTTCGTTTCCAGACGCAGGGGCGGCTATCTATCAAGGATCCACGTAAAAGTGGCATGAAGATGTCGGGGTTCTGTTGTACTTATGCAGGATTAAATGCCTCGGACAAACAAACCTCGTTCGCTTCTCCCTTTGTTCAAGTTACGTTAAGTTTCTTGGCAACCCATAGTGCTGTGCGCCTTAGCCCCGGAAATACCGACATTGTTTACCTACCATCACTGTGAAGCTTTCCGTTCCTTAGCGGGTATCGATGGAATTAGAATTTTGAACAACCTGACGCATTTGTCCGCACGCGCGCGAATTAGAGGCAATTGTGAGGATGAGCACACTATTTCCGTAGACTTCATCATTGACCCGGTCAAACTTTTGACCTTTAAAATTAGTTAAGGGAGAACCTGTGCCGTTGTGGGAAGCAGAAAGGATGAAGGCGATTCCATTTTCGGGTATCCGAAAGATGATGGAGAGAGCGCACGAGTTGGAGCGACAGGGAAAACCGATAATTCACTTGGAGATCGGGGAGCCCGACTTTGATACACCATCCCACATCAAGCGAGCGGCAGCTAGCTCGTTGGAAGCCGGAATGGTTCATTATACGTCGAACTATGGTATTCCCGAACTTCGAAGTGCCATCGCGGAAAAGCTTCGGCGTGATAACCAACTCGAGTACGACCCGGGCTCCGAGATCATCGTGACCGTAGGTGCCAACGAGGCCGTCTTCCTTGCTGTTATGGCGGTAGTCAATCCAGGTGATGAGGTTCTGGTGCCGGACCCATCCTGGCTGCACTACTATCACTGTATCACTCTGGCGGGAGGTCGACCAGTAAGCGTCCCGCTGCGAGAAGAGAACGGCTTCAGGCTCCACCCGCAGGATGTGGAGCAAGCTATTACGGAGCGCACACGTATGCTGATCGTGGTGACGCCCCACAATCCGACCGGTGCAGTTCTCAGGGAAGATGACTTGGCGACTCTTTCGGCCATAGCTTGCAAGCGTAATTTGCTCGTACTTGCTGACGAAATTTACGAGAGACTGGTTTACGATTCTGCCAAGCATTTCAGCATTGGTCGTTTACCTGGCATGCGGCAGAGAACCCTCACGGTCAATGGGTTTTCCAAAGCCTACTCGATGACGGGCTGGCGACTGGGTTATGTTGCCGGGCCTCGAGAAATCATGGACGTTCTGATCCGTGTGCATCAATACACGACTGTCTGTGCCACGTCATTTGCGCAGAGCGGGGCGGTTGCAGCCTACCGCGGGCCGCAGGAATTTGTGGAAGACATGCGTCTTGAGTTTGCTGAGAGGCGCAGGCTGATGTTGGACCATCTAGAGCGCATCCCTGGTGTCACTTGTGCCCGCCCAGAAGGAGCGTTCTACGCGTTTCCCTCTATCCGTGCATTTGGACGGCCGTCCGAAGCCCTGGCAATGCATTTACTGGAGGACGGTCTGATTGCGACGGTTCCTGGTTCGGCTTTCGGCACCAATGGCGAGGGATACCTTCGGCTCGCTTACTCTAACTCAAGGGGAAAGATTGAAGAGGCTATGGAAAGAATGCAGCAAAGCCTAGCACGACTCTGAGAAAGACGTGCGCTCATTTCTGTTCGGATAGCGCGTATCTTGTCGGCAATGAATCTTCACGAGATGGTGACAATTATTCGCGAATCATTTTGCCAAGGCTAACTTCTTTTTGTCGGAGGATGTGGTGTGCTTCCATTACGGTCACCGAGCGGAAACGGATTCGCCTCCCGGGGGCAGTCTGTGCGACAACGCCGATGTCCGCGCTAATTACCGTAGCGATTTTAGAATATCCCCCGGTGGACTGTCGATCCATTAGCAAGATCATTGGCTGACCATCGCCTGGGACTTGGACAGCACCAGCGGGTATACCATCCGAAACAATATCGGAGCCGGCGCAATGGGCAATGTGGGAACCCTTAAGTCGATAGCCCATCCGGTCTAACTTGTATGTTACCTCGTATGCGCTGGACAGAAATGTCTCGATCCCATCAGGAGTGAAATAGTCTTGTTGAGGACCGAGAATAACTCGGACCTCTACCTCAGCAGGAAATGAGGGCTTATGCTGTGAGACAACTTGCCGCCTCTCCAAGTCGTCCTGTTTATGCGGAACAGGTCCTAGTGGTAAACAATCTCCAAATTTAAGCACTCGGCCCTTCATTCCCCCCATGGTGCCACGGACGTATGTGGACCGCGAACCGAGGATAGTGGGCACATCAACTCCACCGCTTGCGGCGAGATACGTCCAAACACCACTCCTAGCAGGGCCAATCTGTACTACATCACCGCTGCTGACATGAAGAGCGGTCCAGAGCAGCGCCGGCTTTTTGTTGATCGTCAGGTCGACTTCGGCGCCAGTTACGGCGATCCAGGCATCAGCACGGCATTCCAACTTCGGACCAAGGAACCCGCACTCTAGCCCAGCCGCGTTATCATCATTTCCGACTAACCGGTTGGCGATTATAAAGGCATCACGATCCATTGGGCCGGATGGAGAAATACCGCCTCGCAAATACCCATACCTTCCCAGGTCTTGCACTGACGTGTGTAATCCGGCGTTCAGCACCGTAAGGCTCACACAACCTCCTGGATGCTTGTTTTGTACGTGCCTCTCTCAACGCTTCTGGACATTTGGGCATATTCTGTCCGATCGATAGGATAAAATCGTATTCTGTCGCCCGGCTGCAACAAAACCGGCTGGGGTGAAGAAGGATCATAGAGACGAAGTGGGGTACGTCCAACGATCCAGAAGCCTCCCGGTGATTCCACTGAGTAAATCGTACACTGGCTTCCACCGATTCCCACACTCTGTGCCGGGATTTTCTCTCGTGGAGTGGAAAACCGTGGGGTAACGATCTGTTCAGGCAGTCCTCCCAGGTATGGGAATCCGGGAGCGAATCCGATGAAATAGGTGATATATTGCCCCGAACAATGGATTTTGGCTACATCCTGTGCTGTCATTCCGTGCCGCTCGCCAACAGCTTTAAGATCGAAGGCCACTTCAGGGTGATAGCAGCAGGGGATTTCAACCAGCCGGCGGGGCACCACAATCCGAGGCGCAATCTGCGCTTCCAATCGACGTAAGTGCTGAACAAGGGTTTCGTATTCAATTCTGAGCGGGTCGTAATAAATCAGAAGGGCCCGGTAACTCGGTACCGCTTCCACAACTCCCGGTAAACAGGCCGCGCGAAGAAGATTATCAAATTGGAGGACTCGTTCATTGAGAGACTGAGATATACTATTGCCAAACTCGACCGACAGGGCCCGATCCCCAGCAGGAAGGTATCGGGCTCTCGGGCTAACATCGCCGCTTCCTGCTCCTGGTCTCTCGTTTCGGAAAAGATTGTCACGCGGCGACACTGTCGTCTACAAGAACTTCCGTTGCTTCCAGGTGGAGCGAAATACCTAACACGCCCCTTATGGTGTTGTAATTCCGCGCGCTAAAGAAACGCTTTGCGTCCCTGCGCTGTCAAGCGCCCGCTGCATTCTGTTTACTCGTAGGGCTGGTTGGAAAGCGAACGGCCATGCCATTCTGCTGTTGAAGCGACAGTCCATTGCCAAGTTTCTTGGAGATCTCTAAGGCAGCCTGTTTGACAAGTCTACCCAGTCGCCCCCGTCGTTTGACGCGAAGTCTGTGGAGAGGTACTGAGACCGTCAGGCTATAATTCACCCTACCGTTGTGATCCCGTATAGGAGCGCTGATCGCGCAAAGACCGTCCATAACCCGTTCTCCAGAACTAAATGCAAGGCCGTCCTTCCTAATCATTTTCAACTGTTTGCGCAACGCGTTAGGGTCGGTGATTGTGCGGCGCGTGAAAACTTCTAAAGGTCCTTCGCTAAGGTATTGTTTGAGCTCGTGCTCTTCCATGTGCGCTAGTAAGACCTTACCCGATGCCCCACAGTGAAGGGGCAACTGACTTCCAACGAGTATGACTCCTCGGACCACTTCCGTAGTGTCCACCTTCTCAATGCAAACTCGCATCCTGCCTCGAAGCTCGTGAAGCGTTACGCTTTCCCCCGACGAGTCTCTTAACCTTTCCATAACGGGGAGGGCAAGTCTTCTCACATCCAGGCTATTCTGCGTTATCGACGCCAGATACAGAATACCCGCCCCCAATCTGTATGCACGGGTTATGGAGTCCTGTTCGATTAAATCCTTGGAAGCAAGAACCTTGAGCAATCTATGCACGGTGCTGGGAGGAAAACGAAGTTTTTCACTAATCTGCACAAGAGATTGATCCGGAGAGTTGGTCTCGAAGGAGTAAAGTATCTCGAGAGCCTTCTCAAGGGATCTAGCTCCCATTACTTTCCTTATTTTGAATGATGACCGTTCCAATTTAATGAGAGTTCTCCTTTCTTCCTTTAGTTTTTTACGCGGCAGAATCAGGTTTGTCAACGAAGCGCTCATTTCATATGCGCATGCGCTCTCTCGCAAGTTCTTTAACACGGCTGCAGTATCAATCCGGGCGGAGCGAGAGGGTCCCCACGAGAGAGTTTGACGCCAGGAAACAGCGATAACTAACCGACCGATCTCCGCGGCAACAATCAAAGTGAGCACTTTGTCCCAGACAGTGTCTAGCATACTAGATCAGCACGAACGCAGAGTTTTACCTATGCGAGAGTTTCTGGTTGACAAAGCTTTTGAAAATATATAAGTGACCTTTCGTGCCACAAATATAGAACTGAGTTCCACTATATGGAAATACGGAGTTGTGTCCCTGATAAGCTTGCCCACCTTCTTAGATCCGGAGAGGCATGTGCATGCATCGACGTTCGAGAGCGCGGCGAGTTTGCTCTCGAGCAAATCCCGGAAACAACGCCTTTGGCTCGCGGGACGCTTGAGTACCGTGTTCCGATGATGGTTCCGAGTAAATCGGTTTCGGTCGTCGTTTGTTGTGATGACGGACGTCGAAGTGAAATGGCAGCGCTCACATTATTGCAAATGGGGTATCGTGATGTTCAGTTGCTCGCCGGCGGGTTAGTTGCGTGGAAGAAGCCGGGGCTCGCGACAAGACAAGGATGGGGGGTTGGGGGAAAAGAGTATGGCGAGAAAATGTCCGTCAAGGAAGCTGTGCCCCAGATCACTGCTGAAGATCTGTTTTTGTTGCGTCGAAAGGGCGAGAAAGTCGTCGTTGTGGACGTGCGAACAGAAGAAGAATATCTCCGAGGTCACGTACCCGGCGCCCGAAATATTCCCGGTGGTCAGCTGTTGTTCGAGTTGCCAGGTTTGCTCCACAACGACAGTTTAGTTGTTGTTTCGTGCGCAGGACGGACTCGAGGGATTCTTGGTGCCCAGCTACTTCGGGAGGCGGGCCTCCGGAACGTTTGCGCGCTGTTGAATGGTGCCATGGGCTGGAGATTGGCGGGCTACGACTTAGAGGTCGGGCCGAGTGATGGCGAAGTCGAGAAGTCCGGAATACGGTCATGGCCCTGGGTTGAAGAGGCAACCAACAGGCTAGCAATGACAGATAAAGTACGCTCTGTCGCTTGCCAAGAAGTCAAGCGAGTCGGGGCGTCTGGAAAAGCCTACTATTTCGTCGATGTTAGGTTGCCAAAAGAGTTCCGTTCAGGACACGTTGTTGGCTCTATTAATTTACCACTGGGACAGATTGCGCTTGCTTATGAGAATTTCATTGCTGTTAGACAAGCGACTCTGTTTGTCTTGGCCGACGATGAAATCCGACCTGTTTGGGCTGCAGCACTTTTTCAAAGGCTCGGATTCCGCAATGTCTTTGTCGTTGAAGGAGGCATTCAGGCGATGGCGGCGCATGGTTTCCATCTCGCACGTGAGGAAGCGGAAACAGAAATGGAAGTGTTTGGCTTGGCCGATGCCCGTTTGTTGGTGAGCGGAGTCGTCCCGGCGCAGTTGCTGGAATACAGTACAACAGGACGAAACGTCATGATTCTGGATGTCCGAGGCAGCGGAGAGTATGGCTCGGGGCATATACGAGGAGCGCATTGGCTCGCCAGAGGAAAGTTAGAGCTGGGGATCCAGGCAAAGGTTCCGGATAAGAGACGCAAGATCATCACAGTATGCGATTCGGGAGTCCGCTCCATCATGGCAGCGGCCACATTAAAGTCTTTGGGTTATCACGATGTCACATATCTCGAAGGAGGGTTGAGAGCATGGCAGCGGGAAGGGTTGGCTTTGCAGGATGGCCTCGATGGCGCGGATGTTACACGAGAAGAAGCTCAGGCAGACTTTGGTCATACCTTATGGACTGGGGCTTTAGGAAAATCCACATCCGAGATGCAACGTTACTTATCGTGGGAAGAATCATTAGGGCACCAATGAGCACAGGAGGTTGATTCATGTTGTACGAATATCGACGCTATGAGATTGCACCTGGAAAACTTCCCGAAGTTCACCGACGGTTTGCAGAAGTATCGCTGAAGTTCTGGGAAAAGCACGGAATCCGCGTCGTCGGTTTTTGGGAGCCAGTGGTTGGCACAAGCAACGAGCTCTATTACCTGCTTCAGTGGGAAGACATGGCGGAACGAGAGCGTAAGTGGGATGCCTTCCAAGCGGATCGTGAATGGCAGGCTGCCAGGGGCGAGAGCGAAAAGAACGGGCCACTAGTACTGCGAATCACGAATAGTTTTTTGAAGCCGACATCTTACTCGCCGATGAAGTGAGCGTGGGGGTTGTGCCGAGATGGTCTACGAGTTGACTTCTTTTACAAAAGACCTGGACAAAGTTGTTACTGAAGAGGGCGTCAATTACCACGACATTGTGCGGGAAACTGAGCCGCTACTCAAACACTTGATATCGGACATGAGTTGGCTCGAGACACGCTACCGCGAGCCGAAAACTAAAGGCTCTGTGCAGTACGTGCTTTATCGATCATCGACTTTCGGCTACGTAATCACTTCAGTGGTCTTTTGGCCCGGCTACCGCACAAAAGTTCACGACCATGGGACCTGGGGGCTCGTTGGCATATGGCGCGGTCAGGAACGGGAAGAACGATTCCGGCGCATCGACGATACAGCACGGGCCGGCTATACAAACGTAAACTTGCAAAAGACGGTTGTGAATACTGAAGGCTTTGTATCGCGTTTGGTTCCCCCTGAGGAGGAGATCCACCGAATTGAGACAATTTCATCGCATCCTTCTTGCTCCATTCATATCTATGGGAGTGATCTGGATGGGAAGCCTAGGCATGAGTTCGATCTTGAAACCAACGAAACAAAGGAGTTCAAAGTCCAGTTCGTAATTCTGGATTAAATCAAAAGGAGGGAATTCCAGTGTCGTTCACGATGGAACAAGCGAGAACATTGGTGGACGCGGCAGTTGATGAAGCAAAAAAGCGTGGATATCTCATCAGTGCAGCGGTTGTAGACTCCAGTGGTAACCTGATGTGGTGCGGAAGAATGGACGGAGCGAAGTTTGTTTCTCCCGATATCGCCCGAGCCAAGGCATACACGAGCGCGGGCTTCCGCCAAAGCACGACACTTTTCGAGGAAAAGGCTGCGCAAAAGGGTGTATTTTACACTGGAGTGACTGCAATCGGCGGGGGTCGCATAGCGATTGGCCAAGGTGGGCTCCCGATCTGGATGGGCTCGGAGTTTGTTGGTGCCATTGGTGTCAGTGGCGCGGCACCAAACGAGGATGAAGAAGTAGCAGCCGCTGCCCTGGAGTCGCAGCGTTATGCTCCGGCACCTAAGGAGGTAGCGCAAAGAGCTGCGCTAGGACACAGCAAATAAAAACTGGGCGGTCTGCGTACGGGTGAATGTGTCGAATGGACGGAGTTTGCTCAAGGGTTTCCGTGTGTGTTGTCAAAGCAGTTGCATTCAGGGAAATCAAAACACACCGCTACGCAAAAAAGCTTTTGCCGGAGTTTTCGCCGTCTCAGGACAGATGTAATATCCTCGATCGCACCTCGGCGACAAAGGAAAAGAGATCGTGATGCAAACTGAATGGAATCGTCTCTATTATGATAACTGGGTCAAAAGGGAAGGAATTGATCTCTTCAAGGGATACAAAATCGAAAATGTGTTTACCCAACCGCTCAAACCCTGGCCAAGAACCGCGGGATTGGGAATGCAAATCCAGCTCGACGGCACCGGAGAATTAAACGCTGCATATTTGTGCGAAATTCCCCCGGGGCAGCAACTTAAACCGCAGAGGCATCTTTACGAAGAAATCGTTTTCGTCCTAAAGGGGAATGGTAGCACGACCGTTTGGTACGAGGGTATGGACAAGAATAGTTTCGAATGGCAGCCGGGTAGTCTTTTTGCCATACCCCTCAACGCATGGTACCAGCACTTCAATGGCGCGGGTCAAGAACCAGCCCGGTATTTGGCTGTTACCACAGCTCCTATCATGATGAATCTAATTCGTAACGACGAGTTTATCTTCAATAACGATGCCATTTTTTCCGAGCGATATAGAGGTGAAGCTGATTACTTTTCTGGACGAACGAAAATTGATTTTTATCCCGGATTCACAATTCCGGGAAGAGTCGCCAGCAATAATTTTTTTGCTGATGTTACTAAACTCGAGCTCGGAGATTGCAGTCGGGGGATCGGAACCAAACAAGTAAATTTGGATATGGCCAATGGCATTCTTGCCGCTCATATCCTGGAAATACCGGGAGGCACATTTACCAAGCTGCATCG
>CAYPHJ010000137.1:0-10487 GCA_964410485.1 uncultured Syntrophobacteraceae bacterium | reverse complement strand
ACATTCAGAAAGGGCGACGGATCCTAGAACAACGGCGGCCCGAGGCTCCAACCCCTTTTTCAAAGGAGCACACGAAGGAGACGAAGTTCGGATAAAGACTTTCGAAAACTACTTTCTTCCTTCGTGCTCTTCGTGACCTCCGTGGTTTGCTGCTATCCTTCTGTCCTCGTTCCCGCTGCCTCGCGAAGCAGTTCTCTTGCGATCACCATGCGCTGAACCTCCGACGTCCCCTCGCCAATCTCACAAATCTTCGCGTCACGAAAGTAGCGCTCCACCGGATAATCTTTGATGTAGCCGTAACCGCCGTGAACTTGAATCGCCTTTGTCGTACACCTCATGGCGGTTTCCGAAGCGTAAAGTTTCGCTTCCGAAGCAGCGCGCGCAAATGGCAGCCCCCTGTCTTTGAGTCGGGCTGCGCGGTAGACCAACAGACGCGCGGCCTCAATTTCGGTCGCCATATCCGCCAGCATCCACTGAATCGCCTCAAATTCCACAATAGGCTTGCCAAATTGCTTTCTCATCCTGCCGTACTGCAGGGCTTGCTCGAGCGCCCCTCGAGCGATTCCTACCGCCATTGCCCCGATGCCGACCCGTCCGCCGTGGAGAACCTGTACCGCGGCGGAAAATCCCGCGTTGAGCTCCCCCAGCAGGTTTGCTCGCGGAACCCGCATCGCTTCAAAACTCAGAGAAGCCGTGTCCGAAGCCCGTACGCCGAGCTTGTTCTCGACCCTTCCCACGGTAAGTCCACCTGTTCCGCGCTCCGCGATAAACGCCGAGACGCCTCTCCTGCCGAGGGACGGCTCGGTGGAAGCCAGAATCACGTAGATACCCGCCGTAGAACCCTGGGTCGTGAACTGTTTCTCTCCGTTCAATACCCAGCAGTCGCCATCCGGCGTCGCCCGGGTTTGGAGCGCAGCGGCGTCCGATCCGGACGAGGGTTCGGTGAGCGACCAGGCTCCCAATTGCTCACCACGAGCCAGAGGAGGTAGATATCGTTGTTTTTGCGTTTCGCTGCCGAAAGCCGAGATATGACCCGCGCAAAGCGAATTGTGCGAGGCCACGATCAGAGCCACTGCCGCATCCACGCGAGCCAGCTCCTCGATGATAATTGCCGCGCTCAGCGCATCGAGCCCGGCGCCACCGTACGCGGATGGAATCATAATGCCGAACAGCCCCAGCTTGCCCATTTCGGGTATCAGGTCAGCCGGAAAACGAGCTTGCTCGTCGCGCTCGCGCGCGCCGGGGGCGATCCGCATCTCGGCGAACTCTCGGATCGTTTGTTTGAGAAGTTCCTGTTCCTCGGTCAGTGCAAAATCCATAGAGCCCGTTGTTCCCCTCGGATCACGCCGATCCCCCTGCTGTTGATCTCGCCCCTACCTTCTCCCCTTGAGACTGCGTCGCGGTCGCGGGTATCCTATGCTCGCCACGAAGTGGTGAAAAACATCTGCTTCTCCCTTGGTTGCGGCTCTGCCGCGCTAGGTCCTTCGTGGTGAACTTGATATTCTCGAATCGGTTGCAGCTAGATCGCGTAATTTTTGTTGTGAATGCCTGTTCGCACGCAACCCAAGAGCCCAAAAGACAAACATAAAATGCCGAGAACCGAATCAACCTCGTGCCTGCGCTTTCCTTTTCCTCACGGGCAACGATTTGACGAAATCGACAATGTCTTCCAGCGCCGCGCCGGGGGTGAAGATGTCTTTGACTCCCATCTTTCTCAATTTCCGCAGATCCTCCTGTGGCACAATGCCGCCGCCGAACACAACGATGTCGCTCGCCTTGTTCTTCTTCAGCAAGCTCAAGACTTCGCGGAACAGAGTCATGTGCGCGGCTGAATGAATGGAAAGGCCGATTGCATCCACGTCTTCTTGCAGCGCCGAGCTGGCAATCTCTTCCGGCGTGTTGTGAACGCCCAGATAGACCACCTCCACGCCCGCGTCCCGCAGTGCGCGAGCGACGATCTTTACGCCCCGATCGTGGCCGTCGAGCCCCACCTTCGCGATCAGAACACGGCAGGGGACGTTTACTTTAAACCTCCTGCTGGCCGCTGTGGTCTTACTCTTCTGGTTCACCCGTCAGATCTCCGAAGAAACCGGAGTAATGGAGTGTTGGAGTATTGGAGTGTTGCTATCCTGAATTCTATCCATTACTCCACTGCTCCATGACTCCAACACTGCGGTTTTTTATATGCTTACCGCTTCTCGATACTCGCCGTAGACTCGGCGAAAAACCTCGCAAATCTCTCCCACAGTGGCCTCAGCCCGCACTGCCTCCATCACAGGCTGCATTAGATCGCCATCGCTCTCGGCTACGGCCGCCAAGCGACTCAACGTTGACTCGAGTTTTTTGGCGTTACGGCTTTTCTTTCGCTGCCGCAGCTTCTGGAGCTGCCTCTGTTCCACTGCTTCTTTGATCTTGAGGATGCGCACCGGTCGCTCATCCGGCTCCGTATAGTCGTTGACTCCCACGATGATGCGTTCGCGAGTGTCCACCTCTTTCTGATAACCGAGCGCGGCGCGATGAATCTCGCTTTGCGGAAATCCCCGTTCGAGCGCCCGAATCATCCCGCCCATCTCATCCAATCTGGCGAAATACGCTTTCGCTTCCGATTCCAATCGATCGGTCAGCCACTCCAAATGGTAAGAGCCGCCCAGTGGATCGGCCGTATTCACGACTCCTGACTCGTGAGCAATGATTTGCTGCGTTCGCAGCGCAATTTTTACCGCTTCCTCGGTTGGAAGCGCCAACGTTTCATCCAGGGAATTCGTGTGCAGCGACTGAGTGCCACCCAGGACCGCAGCCAGAGCCTGGAGTGTTACCCGAACAACATTATTATGAGGCTGCTGTGCCGTCAGGGCACAACCCGCGGTTTGTGTATGGAAGCGAAGCGCCATCGAAGCCGGATTTTCAGGATGGAACCGTTCCTTCATAGATGTAGCCCACAAGCGCCGTGCCGCTCGGTATTTTGCAATCTCTTCGAAAAAGTCGTTGTGCGCGTTGAAAAAAAATGAGAGTCGCGGCGCAAAATCGTCGACCTTCAAACCGGCGTCGATAGCGGACTGAACATAGGTCAACCCATCGTACAGTGTAAACGCCAGCTCTTGCACCGCAGTGGATCCAGCCTCTCTAATATGGTACCCGCTAATGCTGATGGGATGGTAACGCGGCGCGCAATCGACGCAGAATCGGACAATGTCATTGATCATTTTGAGGGAAGGCGCGGGCGGGCAGATCCACTCCTTCTGCGCGATGTATTCTTTGAGAATGTCGTTCTGCAGCGTCCCCTGAAGATCGCTGAAGCGCGCGCCCTGGCGTTCCGCGACAACCAAATACATGGCAAATAGAACAATGGCGGGACCGTTGATCGTCATCGAGACGCTCACATCATCGAGGCGAATGTCACGAAAGAGCAGTTCCATGTCGGCAACGGAATCAACGGCAACCCCGCACCGCCCCACCTCTCCCCGGGATTTAGGATTATCGGAGTCATAACCCATTAGAGTCGGCATATCGAAAGCCACCGACAAACCCGTGTTTCCTTCTTTCAGGAGGTAACGGTAGCGGCGGTTACTTTGTTCGGCGCTGCCGAAACCGGCAAACTGGCGCATGGTCCACAGTCGGCCGCGATACATCGTCGGATATACCCCTCGCGTGAACGGAAACTCTCCGGGCAGGCCCAGGTCACGATCGTAATCGAGTTGTTCGATATCCTTGGGTCGATAGAGTGGCTGAATCTCGATGCCGGAAAGATTTTTAAAGGACTTGTTCCCGCGACTCATTTTGAAGCTCACTTTGCCGTAGCAGCTCCCGCGCAATGACCAGTCGCTGAATCTCGGAAGTCCCTTCATACAACGTGGTCACGCGCGCGTCACGAAAGAACCGCTCCACGGCCGACTCTTTGATATAGCCGTAGCCGCCGAAAATCTGTATCGCTTTATAGGCAATCCGGTTGCTCGCCTCCGAGGCGAAGAGCTTGGCCATGGCCGCTTCGCGGCTTACTTTCTCTCCCTGCTGCGCGCGCCACGCGGCGCGATAGGTCAAGAGCCTGGCGGCGTTAATTTCCGTTGACATGTCAGCGAGCATCCACTGAATAGCCTGAAACTCGGCAATGGGCCGCCCGAACTGCCGCCGCTGCCTGGCGTAGACAAGAGATTCTTCGAGACAGCCCTGCGCGATTCCAAGCGCCTGAGCTGCGATGCCGATCCGGCCTCCGTCCAGAGTCTCCAGAGCGATTCTAAAGCCGTCCCCTTCGTTGCCCAGAATATTCTCCTGGGAAACCCGGCAGTCCTCGAAGATGAGAGCGGCGGTGTCCGATGAGCGAAGCCCCAGTTTGTCTTCCAGTGGACCAACAATAAAGCCAGGAGCGCTCTTCTCCACGATGAAAGCGGAGATACCCTTTTTACCGCCGGCGGGGTCGGTCACGGCATAAACGATCGCCACATCCGCTCGGCTTCCGCTCGTGGTAAACACCTTGTTGCCGTTGAGCACATATTCGTTTCCTGCGCGTTTCGCCCGCGTCTGAATGGAGCCTGCATCCGAACCCGCGCCCGGCTCCGTGAGCGCATAGCAACCGAGTCTAGCGCCACTTGCCAATGCAGGCAGGTGTTTCTGTTTTTGCGCCGGGCTGCCGCAGCCAAGGATAGGCGCACAGACAAGAGAATTGTTTACGCTCATAATGACGCCGAGCGAAGCCCATCCTTTTGAGATTTCCTCCATTGCGACGGCATACGAAACCAGGTCCATCCCAGCGCCGCCATACTCCTGCGGCACACAGACGCCCATCAGTCCCATCTCGCCCATTTTTTTGATCAGATCGGCAGGATAGATTCCGCCGCGGTCCGCCTTCGAGGCGATCGGCTTGACCTCGCTCTCGACAAACGCGCGCGTCATTTCCCGAACAAGTTGTTGCTCTTGTGTCAGCTCAAAATCCATAGCGTTTCAGGCCGGTGAAAAAGGCCCATCTACTTCGTTGCGCTCAATTGACTCCGCTCCAACGTACTGCGCACGTACGCCTCCGCTCGTCAATCTTCGTGCGCCTCGTAGCTGAACCTTTTTGACCAGCCTGATGAAGAAAAAACATAAGGCTATTTTTCCCGCTCGATCATCATCGCCACGGCCTCGCCGCCGCCGATACACAAGCTGGCAATGCCGGTCCTCCCGTCCAGATCTTCTAATGCGTGCAGCAACGTCGTCAAAATTCTGGCGCCGCTGGCGCCGATGGGGTGCCCTAGGGCCACTGCGCCGCCGCGCACGTTGACCTTTGCCGCATCCAAACCAAGCTCGCGGTTCACCGCAATCGAGCAGACGGCAAATGCCTCGTTGATCTCAAACAGATCGATTTTGGAAGCGTCGCGTCCCAGTTTGTGCATCAACTTGGAAATGGCATGCACGGGCGCCGTCGTAAACCACTGCGGCTCCGTGGCGTAGGAAGTGGAAGCGACGATCCTGGCCCGCGGCTTTAATCCCAGCGTCTTGATTTTTTCCGCCGCCATGACAACCAGCGCCGCGGCCCCGTCGCTGATGGATGAAGCATTCCCAGCCGTGACCGTACCTTCGTTATCGAACGCCGGCTTCAGGGTCGGGAGTCTCTCTATATTGATGCGCGCCGGCTCTTCGTCTTCCGAGACGAGCTCTGCCGGTGATCGGCGCGGCACCTCCACGGCAACTATCTCGCGTCTGAAGTCCCCCCGCTGCTGCGCCTGGAGGGCGCGCTGATAACTGGCGCCGGCGAACTCATCTTGTTGCGCTCGGCCGATCCCAAACGTGGCCGCGCACCTTTCCGCGGCCAATCCCATGTGAAACTCATGATAGGCGTCGCGCAAGCCGTCGTGGATCATGCTATCGACGAGCTCGCCTGGTCCCATGCGATAGCCGCTTCTTGCTTTCAGAAGGAGATAGGGTGCATTGCTCATGCTCTCCATGCCGCCGGCCACGACGATGTCGGCTTCACTACAAATGATCGCCTGAGCGGCTAGCATGACTGCCTTCAGTCCCGAGCCGCAGACTTTGTTGATGGTCATGCAGGGAACACCCTTGGGAACTCCCGCCCCAAGACTCGCCTGGCGCGCCGGCGCCTGGCCCACTCCGGCCGATAACACGTTTCCCATGATCACTTCATCGACTTGATCAGGAGCAACTTGCGCTCTCGCGAGAGCTTCGGCAATAACAACGCTTCCAAGTTGCGGCGCCGAAAGCGAACTGAGCCGCCCTTGAAAACTTCCGATCGGCGTGCGTGCGGCGCTAACAATATAAACTTCTCTCACGCGCTTCCTCCTACGGGCCAGTGGCAAACTCGTGCTCGTGGTGCGTGCTCGTATGTAGGCCAAACCAGGGTCAAGAGACCAAGATGCTCCGCCTCGTAATCGAATCTTTTCGGCGACTGTAAGGGATTGGCCGGATTCATGCTTGGGTTCTGGAAATCTATCGAGTTCAGGGGGAACAACACCCGCGTCGTGAGACCCGAGACCGGGGATATCTCTGGCAATCTCCAGGTGAGTCGGTAGCTTAGGCGGTGACAGAGATCCGTGTCTTGCTGCAAGTTGGCCTGAGAGTTGGCACCGCTCCGAAGATAGAAATCCCCCGACACTCGGTCGGGATCGGCCTCCATAGTGGAGATCCCTTTCTTGACGGGTATTTTAACAGAAACAAAAAATAACAAAAGAAGTTTAATCTGGGTTGCCGGAGTGCTAGAATTGTTTTCGTAGAATGGAGAGTTGATCGGAAATAATAGAGGCAAACCGATCAAACGCGCCCATGCCAAGAACGACGATCAAGCGCTTTGAAGTCGAGCGACTGCAAATCCTGGATGAAAGGGGAAATTGTGACGAGGAGCTGCGCCCTCCCCTTTCGAGTGACGGCATTCGTCGTCTCTACGAGTGCATGGTTATTGCGCGCAGTTTCGATGAACGAGCGTTCAAGCTTCAACGGGAAGGCCGCCTCGGAACCTACGCTTCTATCCTTGGCCAAGAAGCCGCGCAAGTAGCCAGCGCCCTGCCCCTCCAGCCATCAGATTGGATGTTCCCGTCATTTCGAGAGCCGGGAGCGTCTCTCGTGAGAGGACTGCCTCTCGCGAAGATTCTTCAATATTGGTCAGGCGACGAACGGGGAAGCATGATTCCCGAAGGGCAGAACGACTTTCCGATCACTATTCCTGTGGGGACGCAGATACCCATGGGCACCGGCGTGGCCTGGGGAGCCAAATTGAGGGGCGATAAGATCGCCGTGCTGGTGTACATGGGGGATGGCGCGACATCCAAAGGCGATTTTCACGAAGGACTGAATTTCGCAGGAGTCTTTTCGATACCCGTTGTCTTTGTCTGTCAAAACAACCAGTGGGCAATATCGGTTCCGTTGTCGCGCCAGACGGCCGCCGAAACACTGGCACAAAAAGCGATTGCCTATGGCTTGCCCGGGATTCAAGTGGACGGCAATGATGTTTTCGCGGTTTATAAAGCTACTGACGAGGCCCTAAAGCGAGCGCGCGCCGGCGGCGGCCCGACCTTTATCGAAGCTCTGACCTATCGCCTTGGCGATCACACCACGGCGGATGACGCTTCGCGTTACCGCAGCACGGAAGAAGTCACGCAGTGGAAGGCGAGGGAGCCGATCGAACGTCTGAGAAAATACATGGAGAGAAACGGTTTCTGGGATCAATCCTATGAACAGCAAGTGCTCACAACTGCGCGGGAGCAAGTGGAAGCGGCAGTTCAGGAACTGGAGAACACTCCGCCCCCGGATCCGCGTGACATGTTTCGCTATACCTTCCGGGAGATGCCGCCAGAGCTCGAACAACAGATGGCGGCCCTGTTCAATGGCAATGGCCGGCGCTGAAATGAGATCTGAAATCTGAGATCTGAAATGGGTGAGCGTAGCGAACGGAGTCGGCGATGGCAAAACTCACGCTTGTTGAAGCGGTCAACCTTGCGCTGAAGCAAGAAATGGAACGGGACCCTAGAGTAGTCGTCCTCGGCGAAGATGTCGGGAAGAATGGCGGCGTATTCAGGGTGACTCAAGGCCTGTATGATCTGTTCGGCGAGGCGCGAGTGATCGACACTCCGCTGTCGGAATCGGCCATCGTTGGTACGGCAATCGGCATGGCGGTCTACGGTTTGCGACCGGTCGCCGAGATCCAGTTTGAAGGATTTGTTTACGCGGCCATGGAGCAGCTCGTGTGCCATGCCGCCCGGATTCGCACGCGGTCTCGTGGAAGATACGAATGCCCCCTGGTCGTGCGCATGCCCTACGGCGGCGGGATTCGAGCGCCCGAGCATCATTCCGAAAGCAACGAAGCGTATTTCGTACACACGCCGGGGTTGAAAGTCGTCATTCCTTCCACGCCCTGCGAAGCCAAAGGGCTGCTTGTTTCGGCTATCCGCGATCCCGATCCCGTGATTTTCATGGAACCCAAAAGAATCTACAGAGGCCTGCGCGAAGAAATTCCGGAAGAGGAGTACACGATCCCGCTCGGACAGGCTCGGATCGTCATGGAAGGCAACGATGTCACTTTGATTAGTTGGGGCGCGATGCTCCAGGTGGCGCTCCAGGGGGCGCGGCTCATGGGCGAGCGGGGAGTCAGTTCGGAAGTCGTCGATTTACGTACTCTCTCGCCCCTGGACATGGAAACCATTGTCGAATCCATCAAGAAAACCAAAAAGGCCGTGATCGTTCACGAGGCGCCCCGAAGCTGCGGCTTCGGCGCTGAACTTATCGCGCGCATCAATGAGGAAGCGCTGTTTTTTCTCGAAGCGCCCGTGGAAAGGGTGACGGGCTTTCAAATCATCATGCCGCTGCCCAAGCTAGAAAAGCACTTCCTCCCGGATGCCCCGCGCGTCGTGCAAGCCATCACTCGCGTCATGAGCATGTAACCTGCCACAAACGCCAAGGAATGATCAAAGAATTTCATCTGCCCGACGTCGGCGAAGGGATCACGGAAGCGGAAATTGTGAAGTGGCTCATCGACGAGCGCGAGCCTGTCAAGGAACACCAGGATCTGGTGGAAATCGAAACCGACAAGGCGATCGTCACTCTTCCCTCCCCCTATGCCGGAATCCTGGTCAAGCGCCATTGGCAAGAAGGTGACATCGTGAAGGTCGGTCAATCTCTCGCGAGCGTGGAGGAAAATGCAAGAGGAGCGCCGCAACCGCAAGCCGAAAGCAAGGACGGCGGAACAGTAGTTGGCTCCCTCGCCGACGAAGAAGAAGTCGTCGAAACCCCGGAACCAGTCAAAGCGACCCCGGCCATACGGAAGCTTGCCCGTGAGCTAGGTCTGGACCTGACACAAATCCGCGGCACGGGACCGGAAGGACGAGTCGTCAAGGAAGACATCGAGCGCATCACCGCACCCCCGCCGGAAGCCGTTGGCGGGGAAGCGGATGCCCACGGTCCGGTCCAACGGATCCCGCTGCGCGGCATACGGCGCACTGTCGCCAAACGCATGCAAGAGGCGCGGCAACGGGTTCCGGACGTCACCATCTGGGAAGACGTGGATATTTCGGATCTGGAAGAGGTGCGCCTCAAAGAAAAAAAACTGGCCCTGGAGAGAGGCATCAAGCTCACTTATCTGCCGTTCGTCATCAAAGCCGTCATCACAGCGCTCAAGGCTCACCCATATCTAAACGCCACGATGGACGATGATAGCGCGCAAATTGTGCTTAAAAAGTACTACAACATTGGCATTGCGGTCGACACGCCGGATGGTTTGATCGTCTTTTCCATCAAACAGGCAGACCAAAAAAACATGCTCGAGCTTGCCAAAGAGATAAGCACCCTGGCGGAAAAGGCGCGACAACGGCGGCTCGACCTGACGGATCTCAAAGGAAGCACTTTCACCGTAACGAATTACGGTGTGATCGGCGCGTCCTACGGCACTCCCATCATTAATTACCCGGAAGTAGCCATTCTGGGAATCGGCAAGATAGAAGACCGACCTGCCGTGAAGGACGGTCAAATCGTGATCCGCAGGATCATGCCATTATCCCTGGCGTTCGACCATCGCGTGATCGACGGCGTCGAGGCGGCGCGGTTCCTGAACGTCATCATCGAGCACCTTGAAGATCCGGCGCTCATGTTGCTCGAAGCGAAGTAGGGGCGCCCGTCGCAAACCAAGCCGTCTTCGTACTACTGTATCTGAGAACTTTGGCCGCGTGCGTAACTGTCATTGCCGAACCAATATTTTCTCGCCAAGCCGCCAAGAAACCGGACAAATCCGAAGCACTAAATTCGAAAGAAATCCGAATACTCAAAATTCCAAATTCAAAACCCGGATTTCAGTTTGAAACCTCGAGCTGTCGTTCTGAGGCTTCAGCCGAAAACTCTGCTTTGTTCTTGCTGGGCGGAATCAAAGCACAAGCAGATGTTTCACTGCGTTCAGCATGACAATACACGTGGCGTATGGCGTATCAATCTCAGCAAACGAACTGCAGTCCCTGTTTACCCTTTGCGCCTTTGCGTCTCTTATGAAAGGGGGAACCTCGGCCCCCTTGTTCTCGGAT
>CAYPHJ010000136.1:0-10734 GCA_964410485.1 uncultured Syntrophobacteraceae bacterium | reverse complement strand
ACTGTGACTACACAGAAATCCCCCCGTCCTGCGGCCGGCCCCCTTTGCCAAAGGGCGCCATTGGGGGATTTATCGGTGTTGATCCGCATCACCTGCGGGCTCATTTTCATCCGCTGTGTTGTACCCATTGGTACATGAATTACTTTGCGGGAGATATTGCGAATTCTTGGTTGCGGCGTAGCCGCTCTAGCAAGTCGTCGTCCGCCGTTGATTCGTGCGGCGCGTGTTCGCGCTCGTTTCGCGGCACCGCGTCGCACTTCAACTTTGCTGCGTATCGAGATTCACGCGCATCCTCATGTGAACCTTTCCACCATGCGTAGCAGGAGGTTTTCCGCATGCGGTATGACTCCTTCGGGCCATGGGACATTGAGGATAGTGTGGAAGACGCCGAGTATCAACGTGAGCATTGCGACACTGTATGCAACGGCAAGCCAGGGTTTTTCCCGGCCCTGTATCGTCAGGTAGAGCAAGACAAAAAGCGGCACGGCCACGACGAACCCGATGAGCCAAATCGTTGCAAACAAGCCAAGCACCCAGCCAAAGCTGTTAATGGCGCGCTTGACGACCTCTGCGGTCGGAACACTGCGGTCCACCGGTAAATCCATGGCGCCGCGCACATCATCCTCTTTAGCGGTTGCCCGGCGAAAAAAATCGCCGAAAAGTTGCAGGACGCACATGATGAGGGCGGGAATGCCGATGACCCAGGGAAACAGGCGCGCCTGAATCTGCCACTCGGCGGCGGTATACACGCCAATGATGAACACCGACAACATGACCAGGGTGAACAACGCGCCGGGATTGAACGTGAAGCGGAGCGGTGCTTTTTCAGCTCCAGTTGCTGTCTTGCCGCGACGCCACGAGTTGCGGAAGCCAAAGAACAAGCTCACCATCACAAAGGCCAAAATCACCAGAACGATGGGTCGGAGCAGCCATTCGGCACCATAGCGGCTGACGGAAATAAACAGATAATTTTCAATGATGCCGCTGAGCACGAGTCCCAAAATAAGCGGCGGGCGCGGCCAGCTGAATCGTTTCATGAACCAACCGATGAATGAAAACGCAATCAACGTCCAGAGATCCCCAAAGTGAGCCGTAGCTTGGAACGCGGCCAAAAAGACCACTGCAACCACGAGCGGGGCGATGAGATGGATTCTGACCAGGGCAACTTTTGCCAAGGTGTTGGTGAAAAGCAGGCAAAGACCGGTGCCCAGGACGTTGGCGATGGCCAGGCTCCAGATCATTGTGTAAGTGACATCCAGGTTTTTGGTGAGCATCGCCGAGCCTGGCGTCAATCCCTGGATTGTCATCGCACCCAGAAGAAGCGCCATGGAAGCGCTGCCCGGAACACCGAACGCGATTGTGGGAATGAGCCCTCCGCCTTCTTTCGCGTTGTTTGCGCTCTCAGGCGCAATCACTCCCCTTACGTCTCCCTTACCGAACGAATCCGACGCGCCCTTTACCGTCTGCATGGCATGACCATAGGCAAACCAATCCACCACCGAGGCTCCGAGTCCAGGCATGGCCCCAACCCAGACACCGACCAGGCTACACCGAAGGACAAGGAACCAATTGCGAAACGAATCCATGATACCGACCAAAACGCCCTTGATCCGCTCCTTCGGCACATCGGCGATGCGAGTGCCGCGAATGACGAGGTCAACGATCTCCGGGATGGCAAAAATGCCGAGGGCCACCGGCACAAGCGGCATACCGTCCCATAGATACAGTTGGCCGAACGACCAGCGAATTACGCCGGTCTGGGGATCCATGCCGATCATGCCGACAGCCAGCCCGAGAGCGCCGGCAATAAGTCCCTTGAGGGGTGCATTGCCGCTCAACACGGCAACCATAGATATCCCGAGGATGCCCATCATGAAAAACTCGGGCGAGCCGAAAGCCAGGACAATGGGGCGCAGTACGGGAATCGTGAGCGCCAATATCAGCGCGCCAAACAAACCGCCCAGCAGTGAAGACGCGTATGCAGCGCCAAAGGCTCTACCCGCCTCGCCTTTTTTTGCCATGGGATGGCCGTCCATGATTGTTGCCTGCGATGCGGCGGTGCCCGGAACGCCGAAGAGCACTGAAGGGATAGTGTCCGATGTGCTGGTCACCGCAATCAGGCCGATCATGATCGCAAAGGCCTGGTAGGGGTCCATGTCGAAAGTAAAGGGAAGGAGAATGGCCAATCCAACGAGGCCGCCAAGACCGGGCATTGCTCCAAGCGCAAGCCCCATGAGGACACCCCCGAAAAGGAAGAGAAGGCGCGATGGAGTGGTGACATTGTCGAGGGCAATTAACGCGGCTTCCAGCATGGTCAGTCCTACCTTTCGATTGTACTTGCAGCAGAGTGCCTACAACCGTGGCAGTAAACAGCGCCACAGATTTGTATTTAATCTGCTGGGGGGCTTAGGCCAAAAGTCTGGCGTATGCGCGGCGACTGCTCAAATTAAAATCTGGAAAGCACCGCTAAGTCAATACACCTGGTGAAGAAATTGGAGTGATGGAGCGATATAAGTGTGATATATCAAAGTTTAGCATTCCGGTACTCGCCCCTGTATTGCCTTAACGAATTTGAGCTTATAGGGTCGAGCTATGACTAAAGCCTGATAAGGAGGGTAGCGCATGAGAGCCAAGTTATTTTTGGCGTTTGTTCTTCCGTTGTTCATTGTGTTCTCGCTGTCGTTAGGGCCGCGTTCAGCGGCAGCTTCGTCGCACGATACATTCCCGAACAAAGCGATTACCTGGCTTGTTCCTTATGCGCCGGGGGGCGGTTTTGATTTGCACAGCCGGGCGGCCGCTCGCGGCGTGAGCAAGCAACTCGGGGTCCCGGTCATCGTCAAGAACGTTCCGGGCGCGGGCGGGGTAATCGGCTGGAATATGTTATCGGCGAGCAGGCCTGACGGTTATACCATCGGGATGGTCAGTCTCCCCGGGGCGGTCGTGTCGGAGCTTTTTGGCAAGCCCAAACCCCAGTACCGTTTACGCGAGCTATCTTGGATCTCGCGTATCACTGATGGACCCTACATGTGGGCGGTCAGGGCCGATCTTCCGTACCGCAAACTGGAGGATGTGCGGCGAGCGCCCGAAATATTGACCACGGGGACGGGGGTCGGGGCCACGGCATGGGTCGTGGAAACACTTACCGCAGAGGTTATGAAGTTCAACAACCGGATGATTCTGGGCTACAAGAATGCCCCCGAGGCTATTTCCGCGATTCTGCGCGGCGAGGGCCACGCGCGCGCCTTCGGCATGGATTCTCCCGGCCAAATGCAGTTCATCCATGATGGCAAAATGGTGCCGCTGTGGGTTTATCTAGATAAACGAGACCCGGAGTTTCCGAATGTACCGACTGTCGGGGAACTAGGCTTTCCCGAGTTGGCGGTGCTTGCCGTGCATCGCGTTATGGCGGCACCTCCGGGCGTTCCGAAGCAGCAACTGGCCATTTTGCGTGATGCGTTCTCGAAGGCTATGGCAGATGAGGAAATACTGCAGCGTTTCAAGAGAATGGATGCGCGACTCGCTCCGCTGATCGGGGATGAGTTGCGGCCGGTTCTGGACGGGTTCTACGGCCTGATCCAAAAACATTCAAAGATTTTCATGGCAGCAGCCGGTGGCGGGTAATATTTGAGTTACTGGTTCCAAGTTTCAAGTTTCTGGTTTCAGGTTTTGGGGAGGGGCCGGGAACTTGGAACTACAAACCTGAAACTTGGAACTGCTTTCATCACGGGTTAGGGATATTGGAAACTCGAAACTTGAAACTTGAAACCTGGAACTGCTTTTATCATACCGGCCATTTGTCCTGGCGATAAGCCTGATCCCAAAATAAAAACTCGTAGCGGCTGCTGAGGAGAAAGTGTTCCCGCATCAGCGCGCGTTCCTCGGCTTTGGCGCGGGATCCTAGCTGATTCATCAGCCTGATCTGCTCGCGGACAGGCCGCCAATATTCCTCCGAGGCGTACGTTTCGATCCACTGCCGGTAAACTTTAGGCTTGATGGGCCGGCCGCGATACAATTTCTTTCCCACCTCGCCGTACACCCAGTAGCAAGGCAGAATTGCGGCCACAAGCTCTCCGAGCGTTCCATTGCGCGCAATTGCCTGCAAGTGCTTGGTGTAAGCTTCCGTCACAGGTCCTTTAGGAGTGTTGTCGAGTTGTCTTGCGGAAAACCCAAGACTCCTACCAAAGGCGCCATGAAAGGTGCGTTCAACCTCGACTGCGATGAGCGCGTGACGGGCAAAGACCTCGAGCGTCTGTAGGTCCCCTGCTTTTGACGCGCCGGCGCAGAGCACCTGAGCGAAATCGAGAAGGTAACGATAGTCTTGCAAGATGAAATAAGTGAAGTTTCCCATCGGCAGAATTCCGGATCGAATCTCCCGAAGAAAAGGATGCGCATGAATGGCCCGCCAGATCGCTCCGGCTTCGTCCCTCAGTTCTTGACTAAAAGCCCGCGCCATTGGTATTCGATCTGCCGCGCGAAAAAAAATCGCCGCGAGTTATCGCCTCTATCCCATCGTAGCGTCGATTGCAAGGAACCACATTGACATAGAAGTGATTCATGATCTTACGCTCGCTCACATACGATGAAAGTAGCCCCACGACTGTCATCTCTCCCACCACCGCAGGACTGTCATCCTGAATCCTTCGGCAAAGCTGCTCAGGATAAACTCCGTGAAGGATCTGCTTTTGAATGACCGACGACCGAGGACCGCTGACCGACGAACAAGCAGATTCTTCGTCGCAGCGCTCCTCAGAATGACAGCCGGCGTCCAGGGGAGAGCATTAGAAAAAGCAACTACAAAGAAAAAGAACTACATTGACAGAGAAGCACATTATTGGATAGGCTCGCCCCGGAACGAGGACGGGCGCATTGTTGGTTTGCGAAACTCGATGTGGGTCAAAATGATCCGTAGCTGCCGCGCGTCTTGCCGGACATCCAGTTTCGGGATTTTCGGGAATACCGCTCGGACAAAATTTCCTTATGGAGGTAAGCTATGAAATCATGCAGTAGACAGCTCTCACGTTATGCTTCGATTACGATTCTGGTGTTTGCGACTCTTGTGCTTTGGGTGGGCGTAGGGGAGGCGCAAAAGCCCTATTATCAGGGAAAAACCATCAGCTTACTTGTGGACTTCACTGCCGGCGGGCCGACCGATATCGAGTGCCGTATCTACGCTCGTCATCTAAGAAAGCATTTGCCGGGAGACCCCAAGATTATAGTCACCAATCGTCCCGGCGCGGGCGGCCGAGTGGCAATGAATTGGTTCTACGGGGTGGCACGCCGCGACGGCACAACCGTCGGATGCATGACGGCGGGAACGCGCTATCAGGAATTTTACCTTGGCGATCCCGCAGAGGTGGGGTTAAAAGCCAACATGGGAGAGATCGTTCCAGTCATGTTCACGCCCGTGGTTTCGGTCGGTGCCATCCGGTCGGATGTGCCTCCCGGCATGAAGAGGCCTGAGGATATTTTGAAAGGCAAGGGGTGGTACGCCGGCGGATTTACCGTGGAAAGCAATAAAGATCTCAAATTCAGATCAATCTTTGACCTTGTGGGAGCTCAGTACAGTTACGTCACAGGCTATGCTGGCTCGGCCGATCTTCTGGGTGCCTTCACGCGGAAAGAGATCGATTATGTTGACGGCAGCACTCCATTTTATCTCACGATGGTGAAGCCGATGGCTGACGAAGCAAAGGCGGTTCCGTTGTGGTACTCGAGCCCGACGGAGATTCCCGAAATCCGGCCGGGTTATAAAGCAGACGATTTCGTACGGAAGCTCACCGGCAAAGAACCCTCCGGACCGCTGTGGGAACTTTTTTTAATGGGTGACAGCTACCGCATGATTTTGTTCCCGCCGCGCGTGCCGAAAGAAGCCATTGAAGCCATGCGCACGGCGTTCCGTGGCCTGACGCGCGACCGAGCCTTCCTGGAGGAGTATCGGAAGGTGGTTGGCATTCCACCGACGATGCTCACAGAGGAAAAGGAGTTGGAGGAGGCCGTGGCGCCCTGGAAAAGAGCAACCAAAGAAATTAAGGAGTTCAGGCTGCGCTACATCGAGCAGGGGCAGAAGCTTGCCGGAAAGGCTGGCGGCGCCGCACGGTAGGTGGCTGAGCTGAATGGTTGCGAATATAACATACCTAGCGGGAAGCTCGTGATCTCGTCCCAACTAAAAACCGATCTTGCGCCAACGGGCAAGCTGCGCGTTGGAATCAATTATGGCAATCCGGTGCTCGCGACGAGAGATCCGTCCAGCGGCGATCTCCGTGGCGTGGCGGTGGATCTCGCCGCGGAGCTTGCGCGGCGAACCGGCTTGCCCCTGGAGCTGGTCGGCTTCGAATCGGCCGGTAAAATGTTCGAGGCGGTGCGCCGGGGCGCTTGGGACGTCGCTTTCTTGGCCGTTGACCCCGGGCGTGCGGACGAGATCAACTTTACGGCTGCCTATCTCGAAATCGAAGGGACCTATCTATTGCCGTCCGGTTCGCCTTTCCGCGCCATTGACGATATTGACCGAGACGGAGTGCGCATCGGCGTGTCGGCCAACAGCGCGTACGATTTATTTTTGCGGCGGCATTTGAAGCGCGCCCAATTGGTGCACGCGCCGAATCCTGAGGCGGCATTCGAGCTGATCGTTTCCGGCAAGGCGGATGTGGTGGCCGGTGTCAAGCAACACCTGGTGGCAAATGCGGACAAGCTTCCCGGGTCGCGTGTACTGGAGGGACGCTTCATGTCAATCGGACAGGCGCTCGGCATCCCCAAAGGCCGTGACACGGGCGCAACATACCTCCGGGAGTTCATCGAGAATGCAAAAGCTTCAGGGCTCGTGGCCCGAGCCATAGAAAAAGCCGGCATTCGCGGCGTAACGGTCGCCCCGCCGGGATAAAGGCTGGAGTACTGGAGTGTGTTGGAGTAACGGAGCGGTCTATTTTCCCCAATACTCCAGTGCTCCAGCGCTCCGGGTTGTGTCTGTGTGGCGATGAACGATAAACCTGTCGCCCTTGTGACGGGCGCGGCCACAGGCATTGGGCGCAGCGCGGTACTGGCGCTGGCTCGAAAAAATTATGACGTGGTGGTTAATTACAGCCGGAGCGAAGAGGCGGCCAAGGATACGGGGCGGGATGCGGAGGCGCTGGGCGCGCGCACGCTTCTTTATCGTTGTGATGTGAGCGATGACGCCAGTGTGCGCGCCATGCTCGCGGCTGTGGCAGAGCGCTTCGGCCGCCTCGATGCGCTGATCAACAATGCCGGCACGACAGTCGACGTCGAGCCGAGAAACTTGCCGGGTCTGGCGGTTGAGGATTGGAACCGTGTCTTCGCTGTTAACGTGCTCGGCGTGTTCCTCGTGACCCGAGCTGCCGCCCCGCTTCTCAAGAACTCACCAAACGGGTGCGTTGTGAATACCTGCAGTATCGCGGGGCTGCGGCCGAGCGCCCAGCCGTTACCCTATGCCGCGAGTAAAGCGGCAGTCGCTAATTTGACAAAAACTCTGGCCAACGCGCTCGGGCCCGAAATCCGCGTCAACGCTGTCGCGCCGGGATGGATTGAGGGCGAGTGGATGAAGAGAACGCTGGCCGAAAACTACGAAGGCCTCATGGCGCGCCGCGGCAGGTATACGCCGCTTAAACGCTGCTGTACAACGGAAGACGTCGCCGAAAGCATGCTCAGTCTCATTCTGAGCAACCACTTTGTGACCGGCGAAATCATCATCGTCGATGGCGGCTTTTCCAGCACCACGTAATGCTAAAGAGTGGTTCAAAAGTTCCAATGTTCAAGAGTTCAAGAGTTCAAAGGTAACGTGGCAAACCTTGAACATTGAACCTTTGAACTTTTGAACCGTCGGAGCGAAGCGAGGACGGCAGATGCTTGACGGCGTTGTTCGATTTCCACCTGAATTCGCGGCTCGTTATCGCGCGAGAGGGTATTGGGAGGATCGGTCGCTGGCGGATGTCTTTGGCGAAGCATTCGTAAAGAATGCCGATCGCGTGGCCGTCATTGACGGCGAGCAGCGTGTCACGTACGCGGAGCTCGACGAGCGCTCGGAGCGACTGGCTCTGAACCTTTTAGATGAGGGCCTCGAGCGACTGGATCGCGTCGTCCTCCAGCTTCCCAACGTCGTCGAGTTTGCCTATTTCTATTTTGCCCTTCAAAGGCTCGGCTGCATCCCTATCATGGCACTGCCGACGCATCGCTTTCGCGAGGTGAACCAGTTCGTCGCCCTTTCCGGAGCGGTGGCCTGCGTGGCGCCGGATAAGCTCAAAGGTTTTGATTATCGACAGGTGATCGACCGAGTGCGCCGGGAGAGCCCGACCGCGCGTCTGGGGATCGTTCTTGGAGCCGCGCCCGAAGGCATTGTATCGCTCACCGGACTGCTCGAGCGACGGCCCGGGCGGGCACCCGAAGAGATCAGAGACATCGCCATTGATCCTGAAGACCCCGCGGTGTTTCAGCTTTCAGGCGGCACCACCGGGGTGCCAAAGTTGATACCGCGGACACATAACGACTATCTATACAATTCTAAAATGGCCGCGGCGGTGACCGGCGTTGGTCCTGACAAGGTTTTGCTAAATGCGTTGCCGTTGGCGCATAACCTTCCGCTCGCCTGCCCCGGCCTTCAAGGTTTTTTGCTGCACGGCGGCCAGGTCGTGCTCGCGAATACAACGCGCGGCGAGGATGTTTTCGCCTTGGTCGAGCGCCATCACGTGACGCATGTTGCCGTTGTTCCGGCGCTACTCATTCGCTGGCTCAATGATCCGCTCATCAAGCGATTCGATTTAAGCTCGCTGCAGGTCATCCAGAGCGGCGGCCAGCGGCTTCAACCCGAAGTTCGCCGCCGGACCAAAGAATTGATTCCAAGCGCCACGGTCCAGGAAAACTTTGGCATGGCCGAAGGAATGCTCATGTTTGTGCGCCTCGACGACCCGGAAGATGTGCGCATGGAAACGGTCGGCAGACCCATGAGCCCGGACGATGAGGTCCTGCTGGTGGATGATGACGGCAACGAAGTTCCCGAGGGAGAGGTGGGCGAGTTTTTAGCGCGAGGTCCTTATACGCTGCGCGGGTATTACGGCGTCCCGGAATATAATGCGAGGGCTTTTACACCCGACGGCTTCTACCGCTCGGGCGACCTGATGCGTCGGCACCCCACGGGCAACTACCTGGTCGAGGGACGCAAGAAGGATTTGATCAACCGAGGTGGAGAGAAGATCAGCGCGGAGGAGATTGAAAACCTAATTCTCATGCATCCTCTTGTCCAGAACGTTGCTTGCGTGCCCATGCCCGATTCCATTTTGGGTGAGCGTATGTGCGCCTGTGTGATCCCGCGCCACGGCCGAAGTTTGACATTGGAGGAATTGACCCGATTTTTGGCGCAACAAGAAATCGCCACGCACAAGCTGCCCGAGCGGCTCGAGCTGATCGATGAGTTTCCGCTCTCACCGTTCGGCAAAGTTTCAAAAAAAGAACTGAGCGAAAGGATCGCACGCAAGCTAAAGGAAGAAGGAAAGATATGAGATGAAAGCCGGAATAGTGGAATGATGGAGCGATGTATCGAAAACCAATACTCCTATGCTCCAGTACTCCATCACTCCATTTAACTTTTTACCTGTACGGTCACTTCGGTTTCCACTGGAGAGTCCCCGCTGAGAGACGCAACGCCCACCGCCGCGCGTGTATGGCGACCGCGGTCGCCCCACAATTCCACTAACAAATCCGACTCACCGTTGACGACTTTGGGCATTTCATTGAAACCGGGCGCGACGTTGACATAGCCGATGACCTTGACAATCCGCTCGACGCGATCGAGATCGCCGAGCGCTGACTTCATGATGGCAAGGTGATTCAACGCGCAGTGGCGGGCCATCTCATAGGCTTGTTCCAGCGTGACTCCGGCGCCGACTTTTCCGGTGTACTTCAGGTGTCCGTTGAGCCGGCCGATATTGCCGCCGATGAACAGCAGGTTTTCCACCCTGACGTATGCGATATAATTGCCGCCGGGGATGGGTATCGAAGGTAATTCCAGTCCGAGGGTAGCGAGTCTCTTTTCGATTTCCATGGGTTCTCCTGACGGAGTTAATTCTGCAGCCTGGCGAGGCTCTGGTCCACGTAACCAGGAGGGTTGCCTTTTTTCGATTCGACCCTAAGCCAACCCATTTCTTTTCCCGTAACGTTGAGCTTTGTTCCTTTTTTAACCTGGGCGAGCGCGGGATAGTGTAGCCCCGGCCCCGTGCGGACCTGGATATCGACCACTGTTTCATAGACGGCGGTAACCGGGATTTCGTGATCGCCCGTGCTCGCCGGACGTACCAGTGCCATTTCAATATAGCCGGGCGCATTGCCCTTCTTCGATACGATCAACAGCCAGTCGCCGTCTCGTCCCACCGCATGAACTCGAGCGTTGGCCGGAATCTCCGCGATGCTGCCAAACTGCGGTCCTGGACCGGTGCGCACTCGCGCATTCTCAACGGTTATGTAGGGCCTGGCCTGAGCATTCAAGTCGGGAAGATCCTGTGGTAGCGGGCCTACCTCTTCACCCCGGCATGCCGCCAGGGCGACCGGCAGTAACAATACCAACAGTCTGATTCCATTTGCCTGCTTCATTCCCAGCGCGCCTCCTATGAATCGGATTCTTGTTCGAGAGAGTCGAGTATTGGAGTAATAGAGCATGGACTTGCATTGGCTAACCCTAGTAGGCTGCTGAAAAACTCTCCGTTCACCCTTCGAGAACCTCAGGGCGAACGGAGA
>CAYPHJ010000135.1:0-10765 GCA_964410485.1 uncultured Syntrophobacteraceae bacterium | reverse complement strand
GTCATGAAAAGCGGTTGGTTCTTCCTGATCCCGCTTGCGGTACTAATCTACGCTCTGTTCGTGGTTAATATGTCACCGGGAAAGGCAGGACTCATCGCTGCCGGCTCGGCCATAGTGGTGGCGCTCATCCGGCCGGAAAATCGTCGAAGCTTTTTCTACAATCTCGAGGAGGTCTTCGCAGCCTCTGGGCGGGCCATCGTGGAGCTGGGACCGATCATCGCCCTCGCGGGGATCATTCTGGGCGTTATATCGCTGAGCGGAATCGGGTTCCTCGTCTCGTACGCAGCCTCGACCGTCACGGCGCCCCTGGTCGTCATCTTGGCCATCGTCGCTGTCACCTCCATTATCCTCGGCATGGGCATGCCATCTACAGCGGTTTACATCCTTTTGGCCGTGCTCTTCGGGCCAGTCTTGGAGCAGCTCGGAGTGGAACTCTTGGCGGGCCACCTGTTCATCTTGTACTACGGCCTACTCTCCGCCATCACCCCGCCCGTTTGTGTCTCCATCTTTGCCGCCGCTCCGATTGCCGAGTGCAGCGTAATGCGCGCGGGCTTCACCGCGGTGCGCCTGGCCATCGTAGCTTACCTCGTTCCTTTCCTTTTTGTCTTCTCCGCGCCGCTGCTTCTAAAAGGCACACCACTAGAGATTACCCTCGCCGTCATCGCCACGGCGGCGGGGATGTTCCTCATTTCATTTGCTCTGGCCGGTTACATCATTAAGCATCTCGCTACTCCCGTCCGGCTTCTGGTGGGGCTCGGAGGTGCCATATTGCTGCTACCAGTGACCCATCTAAGCCTCATCAACTTCCCGCCTCTCTCCATGCTCTGGCTCAAAGCGGCCGTGGTGGTTCTGTTCATCAGCTATATGGTGATTCTACGCTCCCGGAACAAAAAGGAAGCGTGGCAAACGCAGAAGACGCCGACGGGGTAAGGCTCTTAATTTGGGACGCGTAGCTTCCTGGAGAATCCTTTAAAAGCAACTTAGTGCGGCTTTTTCGTGAGCGCGGCAAACTTTTGAATCCCTGATCGAGCGAAGCTGGAAGCTAGCCAGTCGGCGGCATCTTGGGATACTGCTCCATATCCGCGGGAATCCGCTAACAGGTTGCTGAAAAAAGCTTCGGAATGCTTGGACAGGCTCAGCATGAACGGAAAATCCCTACTCATTTCAAGTTCCTCTCCGTTCGCCCTGAGGTTCTCGAAGGGTGAACGGAGAGTTTTTCAGCTGCCTGCTAAGGGGGAGATGAATTGCTAACAAGAGATTTACCTGTAAAAGAAGGATTTGTAGCACAGGAAAATAAAAAACTTCTTTGTCGTACCTAGCCGACCCAAATCACCTCCAACTTCATCTGCGTCGCGGCATCGCGTTGCCTGCCGTCACCCGTGATAAACGGAACGCGGATTCCGCTTGCCGCCTGAAATACCAGCAGAAATAGACTTCTGTGGAATCACCGCGCGTTTTGCCATGCTCGAATAATATATCAGTGAGTGGAAGTAAAGGGTTTGCGGCCACGTTCCGAGAATTCTCGAAACGTCGAAATGAAACTAAGTGAGATCGTGGCTCAGCGAACATTATCGCGAACAGCCCAAAGGTTGCTTCAACCTCATCGACCTCATGAATATCCTTGACAACGTCTTATCAGCTGGGAAATATTCTAAGCGCTGCAATTTTGGAGTGAGAAAGGCAACGCACCGCCGGAACTGGCGAGCTCCGTGCTCTCCGAATGCCGCCCGGCAAAAAATGCGTAAGAGGTGAATCAATGGGAAAATTGCTCCGAACTCTCATGACCCTAGCGCTCTTCCTGTTTCTCGCTTTGGCGCAATCTGCCGGTGCACAGACGCCCCAAGACACTGCCCACTTCTACAGAGGGAAAATCATCCGGTTTGTCGTGGGAACCGGACCGGGTACCGGGCATGACATTCACATCAGAGCTATCGCCAGGCATTTCGGAAGGTTTGTACCAGGCCAGCCAAGAACCGTTGTGCAGAATATGGTGGGGGCTGGCGGCGTGGTGGCAGGCAATCACGTCCATAACGTCGCCAGTCCGGACGGGCTGAGCATTGGTTTTTTTCCCGCCGGCAATATTCTCCTTGACCTCGTGCGTGTTCCTGGAGTCGAGTTCGATTCGAGAAAGTTCCACTGGATTGGGACCGCCAGTTCAGATGTCGGGGTCTGCCTGGCCAAGCACGACTCCGGCTTCAGGACCATCTCGGATGTAATCCGTTCGCCGAAGCCGCTCGTCATAGGAGGTGGTGGACCTGGGACGACTTTTATGATTCACCCGAAAGCACTGAATGCAGTCCTGGGGACCAATTTTAATGTAATTCCCGGATACGTCAGTGTTCCAGAACTTTATGCAGCAATGGAGCGTGGGGAGGTGAGCGGTATGTGCGGCATCCTTTGGAGTTCACTCAAGGCCGCTCGCCCCGAATGGGTACCGAAGGGTTTCGTACATATCTTGTTACAGATGGGTCTCGAAAAACATCCCGAGGTTTTGCATGTACCCTGGGTCATGGATCTGGTGGAAAATCGGGAGGATCGTCTTTTTCTTGAGGCTATCTTTGCTCCTCTCGCTGTAGCGCGGCCATTTTTCGTGCGCCCCGAAGTTCCGCGCGAAAGGGTAAATGTATTGCGGGACGCCTTTATGAAGACTCTTAAGGACTCCGCCTTTCTAAAGGAGGCCGAGCGTGCGGGCCTTGAGATCAGCCCTTCCTCCGGCGAGGAAGTGCAGCGCCTGGTTGAAAAGGTATTTGCCACTCCTCCGGCTATCGTGAAGCGCATCGCTGACCTCTTAAAGTAGTTGGCTCAACGAGCGGCGCCTCAATCGCGCCTGGAAAGATTAGCGAGCACGACGGACAAAGCGGTTTGGAACTGCGTGCCTCTAACTTAACCTCACCTCAGACGATGAGACTCGGGGGACGCTCAGCAGCTCACGCCACCAAAACTCTACTGGTTCACGAGTTCATTGGCTTCGATGATTTCTAGAATCCGATCTTCCATTTCCGCCGCTTCCGAGCGGCTGACCGCTGCCTGGATTCGAAGATCGTAGAGTACACGGCTCGGTTTTCCCAATACAACGAGGCGTGAGCCGACTTCGATGGCTTCGTGAATGTTGTGGGTAATCAGTAGGCAGGTCTTTTTTGTCTCGGCAACTAAATTGAGAAACACTTCGCGCAAACGCTTGGCCGTCGACTGATCGAGATGCCCGAACGCCTCATCCGCAAAGAGGATCTCCGGCGTCATCGAAAATGCACGAGCGATGGCCACGCGTTGGCGCATTCCTCCCGAAAGCTCATGGGGATACGCTTCTTCAAAGCCCTTGAGCTCCAATTTGTGCAGCCAGTATCCCGCGATCTTTTTTTGTTCCGTCTCGGGGTACCCGAGTATTTCTAAACCAAGCGTGGCGTTCTGCAGTGCGGTGCGCCAGGGTAACAAGCGGTCGGTTTGAAAAATGACACCGAACTTGGAACGGAAGAAATGAAAGTCCCTATGGGGATCTTTTCCTAAGACCCGGATAGAGCCGGACGTCGGAGCCTCCAAACCGAGCAACAGATTAAATGCGGTTGACTTGCCGCAGCCGGTTTTGCCGACGATGGCAACGATTTCGCCTTCGCCAACTTCCAATGTAAGGTCCTCGATGGCGACAAAGCGGCCGCCATCGACGGAGGCATATACCTGCCGCACGTTGTTCATTTCCACTAACGTGGCCCTATCGGTCATCCCATGCCTCCTTCCCTGGCGGGCCTCCAGCGCAGAAGGCGGTGTTCGAGCAAGAGCAGGACGGCTTGCGTGACGAGCAGGAAGAGGACCAGAATCAGGGTCCAGGCGATCGCCTGGGACATCCGGAAAAGCTCTTGGGCAAGGAGAAGATTCCTGCCAATACCGTGGGTTGCGCCGACAAGCTCGGCTACGATGACCACCCGGGTTGCCAGACCGAGATTGACCTTCCAGGAGGTGAGGACGGCGGGAAGTACCCCCGGGAGAATGAGCTTCTGAAAAAGCTGCCCCCTAGTCGGGCGCATTGCCCGCAACATGTCGTAATACTCCTTCGGGATTCCCTTGATGCCGTCGTGAATAATTAACGCGTAGCTCGGTAGGCAGCCCGCCAGGAGGATAAAGGCGATGCGCGTCTCCACGTGGCTAAACCATATAATGGCGAACACCACCCAGGAGAGTGCGGGAATGCCCATGATGAAGTGCAGGACGGGGAGAATGTATTTCTCTACGGCCCGGGAGAAGCCCATCAAGATAGCCACTATCGCTCCACTGAAGAAGGCAAGCCAAAGCCCGAGGAAGATCCGTGACACGGTGATCACCGTGTCACGGATGAGCTGGGGGGTCGTGAAGATCTCCACCAAGTAGGCGACAATCGTAACGATGCTGGGAAAGAAGTACGCGGGAAGGAGGAACGAGAGCGTTTGCCAGACCGCGAGAATCGCGAGGAGCGAAATGATCGGCTCCTTCTTTCCAGCCACGATGCTCAGCCCCCGTGACAGACCGTCTCTCTGCTCCGCGGATGCAGCTACCTTCGTACCGGTCACTCCTCCCGCCATGGCTATGTTTCCTCCAGGAACCCGCGCATCGGTTAGTCTTTCAGCCCGGTATAGATGATTCCTTCATCAGGCAGCTTCTTCATGTAGCCACTTTCCACTCCCGCGCGAAAAATCGCGTTAATGGATTCTCTGATATCTGCTGCGGGAACCACATCCATAGGATACCGATTCGCCATTAGAGCCATTCGGATGGCCCCCGGGGCAATCCCTGTGGCCTCGGCGACCTTTTTGGTTGCCTGATCGTAATTTCCAGGCAACCACGCTGCCAAATCTTTGAAGGCCCTGTAGATCTTTGGAATAAGCTCGCGGTTAGCCGCAATCCAATCCTCGTGAGCGGTCACCGTGAGATTACCTCTCTGAGGTCTGCCATGAATCGCATCCCACTGGTGCACATACTCGATCATATGGAAGCGGCCGGGATTGTCATGCAGAATACTTGAGTACTGCGGTTCCCAGACATGGACGGCATCCGCGCGTTTGGCCAAGAGCAGCGCCGCCAACCCGGCCGTAGTCGCGGACTGGACTTGCAGCTTTTTGAGATCCACTCCTGCCTTCATGGCGAAGTAGCGAAACATGGCATAATTCGTCGTTACCGTGTTCGCCGCGATTGTCTTGCCGTCGAGATCTTTGAGGCTTTGGATCTTCGGGTCCGAGGTGAGCAGCGCGCCGTGAAGATTCATTGCGTTGAAGAGAATGACCGCTCTCACTCCCTCCAAGCGGCGATTGGCCTCGGACAACAGGGCCGAAGCAAGTGTAACCTTGTCTCGACCGGCGGCGAAGTCCGTGTTCGCCGCGCGTGACTCCTTGAAGACCCACTGGATACGGATTCCGTTTTTTTTGTCGAAGCCGTTGGCCTCGATCAAGGTGGCGATGGTATGCCCGAACGAGGGCCTGTCGAAAGAGCTTATCTGCACTACTGGAACCTGCGCGAGAGCAGGTAGCTGCGGTCCTAGCGACAAGATCAAAACAATAACGCAACCAAAACCAAAGCGTTTCATTGGACCCTCCTTTGGCCGAAAATGTTTTCCTTGCGGTGACCATTTCTAATCTTCTATAACGACTGCAACGACTGCATAAGGAATCGCAGCCAACCCCCAGACGAGAGCGAACCGCGCTCGGTTCCAACGAGAAGACATTTCCGGGAATGCAATCTCGGGTCATTGCCGGCCGCCCGGCCATACAGCCTTCGACGCAATCTCTTGCCATGCCGCACGGGAACTGGCTTTATTCGCCGCTTCCTCGGCGGGAAGCGCCGTATCCCATTGGTTCGCGATGAAACGCCGTCCTGTAAACTCGCCGGACGCGTCAGATATAAGCCAGCGGATCGGTGCCGCCATGACTTCAGGCTGAACCAGTGACTGCCTGTCGAACGGCGCGGTGATTGGGATGAAGCGCGTATTGGTGGGACCACCCGGCACCAGCACATTGACAGTCACACCCGTGTGATCGAGATCCTTCGCCCAACTCGCCGTGGCCGCTTCCAGCGCTGCCTTGGACATTCCGTAAGGCGTGTAACAGGTTCGATACATGGTATCGAGGCTGGTGGTCACGTTGATGATCCGACCCCAGCCCTGCTTTAGGAGATGGGGCGCAACGGCTCGCGCCATAAGGAAAGCGCCTTTCCAATTGACATCCATCATTGCCTGCCACCGGTCAGGGTCGGTTTCCCAGAAACGAATCGGTCGACTCAGGTAATCGGGACGAATCGTTTGCATTCCTATGCCTGCGTTGTTTACCAGAGCATGGATTGCACCAAACCTACCGAGTGCCTCTGCAACGATCCGATCGCACTCCGTAGCTTGAACGATGTCGGCGCGAACGGGAAGCAGAGCGCCTTCGTCGGCTGGCCTGCTCACTTTGCTGGCAAGCTCCGTTAATCTCTCCTGTTCGACATCGATCGCTACAACCCGGGCTCCAACTTCGATGAGACTCAAACTCATGACAGTGCCCATACCGCCCCCACCACCAGTAATCACGACCACTTTTCCTTCCAGGTAATTCTCCGCCACGATATCACCCCCGGCTAAGTCAACTGTGAGCGTCAGAGCTTGCGTATCGCATTGCTCGATCGGGATTATGCATGCTGCTTGACTGATTTGTATTGGCTGTAAGCAAGATCCAGCGCCGAAAGACAATCGGGATCGAAATCAAATGCCGGCACGGGATCGGGCTGCCAATAACCGTGTGTGTCTTTTCCTCGGACAACGGCGGCAGCGGCGCCTGGAAATAGGGTCTGTCGAACATGAGGCCCGATATAATGGATGGAAAACCCAATGCGGCGGCCAGGGGATTTGTTCGGGTTCGAGCCGTGAATGACAAATTCGCTGTGGAGCGAGAATTCGCCGGCATTTAACTTGATATCCACGGCAGAAGCTTCGTGGACTTGCGGGATCGTCTGGCCGCGCGAGAGCAAATTGTTGTTGTCGAAGGTTTCGAGGTGCTTCAGCTGTCCAGCCCTGTGACTCCCCGGGATGAACCGCATACATCCGCTTTCTACCTTACTGTCGGTAAACGCAACCCAGGCAGTGACCGTTTCCGGCGGACTCAGCCCGTAATACGTGGAGTCTTGGTGCCAGGATACAAAGCGCGGGTCCTGGGCATCTTTGGTGAAAAAACTCGAGCCCCAGCAAAGAATGTCGGGTCCGATTATGTCTTCGATGGCGTCGAGCAACCGCGGATGCCGGACTAAATCGTTTAGCCAGGGGAAGGGTAAGTGAGCTTTGATGCGAAATCTCTGCTGGACTTCGGTACCGATGAGCGCTTCCAATTGTTCGAATCTTTGCCGAATCTTTGCCGCTTCTTCACGCGTGAACAGGGTAAAGGGAAACACACAGCCGTCTCGTCGGTAGGCTTGAATCTGCTCGTCCGTGAGGTGCTTGGGCATCCGCAACCTCGTTGCAGGACCGGCGGACTTTAGTCGCCTCCATTTCCCGAAGCAATCCCGAGATGTCAGCCGTAAATCTGCAACACTCTTTCGACTTTCAACTCAGCTCTCATCCAGACCGATACGTATATCCCAGAGATCCTCCTCGCCGCCAAGCGCAGGGCAGAAGACGTCAACCTGCAAGAGCGTAGCACATTCCGGGCAAATGTACTCGTGATAATGGCCGACGTATTGCTCTGCGGAAGGGAATAGATAATTGGCGATGGAGCTTAAGGAGCGGATTCGCCGGAGACTATATTTCTTGTAGTTCTCTCCCGGATGACAAAACCTGTGGCCGCAGCGAACACACTGGATCACTGCATCCCCGCCGTTCTGCGCAATTTCGAGGTATTCGTTAATTTTGAGCGGCCCCTCTCGGTAGCGCTTCAAAGAGCTTTGCGGGTGCGGCAGAGGCTTCCCTTCGTTGAGTCTTTCCTTGCGCAGCCGGTTTCGCAGGCTTTCTGTCTTGCCTCGATCTGGAGAATAGTCTCCAGGATCGATGATCACGCCATAGACGCGCTCGGCGATCTCGACCGATGTCGCGCCTATCCTCACGTCGCGGGCCACCCTGTCGGGATGGCGGTCCAACGGGTCCCCGTAGCCTCCCCCGCTGGCCACATAGTCGCACAGCAGCGAGAACTCCGGCAGAGACACTCTCCCCGGATTGCCTTCCGGCAAGTAAAGTCTCCCCCAATTCCCGCCGAGTACCTCTTCGATCCGAGTCGGGTAATCTCCGGACTGTACCCGGGAAAAAAAATCTCCTCCGGTAAGGAAAATCGCGCGCAACCCGCCGCAACCGGCCGGATGGCCCCCGAACAGGCCTAGAGCACCTTGGGGCAGCACGCCGTAGGGTTTGAAGTCGTTGGTATAGTCATGCGAGCCATAGACGATGAAGATTCGGTATGTGCCCAACCCCCCGCGAAACTTGCCGAACCCCGAGCCGTCCTTGTTATGGTTTCGAGCAAAATAAAGTAGCGGATACTGCATTTCGGTCCGCTCCACGTCGCTGATTCCGCCCGCGGGGATATTCATATGGCCGCCGGTGTTGACTCCGTCGCGAGACGGGGTCGCTCCCAGGCCGCTGCCGTGGATGTCATAAATTCCCATGGCAGTGCGGATCCCCGCACGGTTGTGCCCCGCAGGAATGTACCCGGGCCCGCCCTCGTACCACATGGAGTACCAAGACGCGGTTACCTCTTCGTGGCGCCCGGCGGCGAAGAGCATCTTCCCCACGCAATCGCACACCGCGGCCACAAGGATTCCCCCAACCACGGGCGCGGCAGCGCAGGCAGCGGGAAACTTGCAGTTCAGGATCGAGCCTTCAGGAACGGTGATTTTTACTGGCCGCAATTTGCCATCGCTCCACGGTACGTCCCAAAAGATCGTGTTGGTCAGGGCGACCGCCACATGGGCCATCGTGCTAGGAAGAGTTGAGTTAACATCGTGGGTTGTCTGCGGGCTCGTGCCCGTGAAGTCCAGGTGAAGTTCATCTCGCCGCTTGATCATCGAACAGATGATCTGTCTCGGGACTGCGTTGCGTTCTTTACCCTCCGGAGTGGTGAGATACGCCCGCGACACCCAGCGGCCGTCGGGCATGGAGCGTAGCTTGGCCCTCGCTTTGTTTTCCGAGTCTGCGATAACCTTGTTCCCTGCGGCCTGAACAAAGGCAAGACCAAACTTTTCAACCAAGCCCAGATACCGCCGCGCGCAGACGTTATTTCCGGCGATCATTGCTTTTACGTCCAGCCCTACATACTGCGGATCCCGGCACTGCTCGGTGAGAGTTTTGAATACGTCGTCCCGGAACTCTCCCCGCTCGACAACTTTGAGACCCAAGATGCGGATTCCTTCGTGGTAGATTTCCGTCGCTGCGCCTCGCACCAATCCGCCGGTATCGGCGGTGTGCGTGCTTGTCGCGGTCCAGGAGATTAGTTTTTTGCGATGAAAAATCGGCTTGATGATCATCATGTCGTAAGTGTGCGAGCCGGCGACGTAAGGATCGTTGAAGAAAAACTGATCGCCGTCGAAGAAGCCGGGGGATTCTTTGTACCAGCGGATTAGGGTTTTGATTGCGTCGGAGGTTGCGGCAGCGAATCTCAGGTGACCGGAGCAGGCCAGCACCATGGTCCCTTCCGGGTCGTAGAAAGAGCTCATGCATTCGCCGCCCTGGGAAACGATCGGAGAGGCCGTAACCCGCTGTAGTGTCATACGCCCCTCTTCACCGATGGCCCAGAGGCGGTGCAGAAACATTTCGTACCGAACCGGGTCCAGTTCGGCTTTTCCTTTTTTCCGTGAACGTGGCATAGCGTGATCGCGCACAGTACGTTTATTATTCCGGCTCTCTCCGTGTCAAGCACGGTGATTAAGGTGGGGGCATCGCAGTAAAATCGTACCGGCTGCACACAAAGCTTACAGACCGAAAGCGGTCACTCATGAAAAGCTTGTCAAGGCCTACTAGGTGCCATGTCACCTCTTTTGTTGGCGGCTGGTTGGCCCCGGGTTGAGGGTTCCAATCCTGATCGCCGTTGGTATCTAGCAGAGTCCTGTTCGGTCTTACTCGACCAACTGTCAGAATTCGACGAGAAATCAGCTGAGAGAAAAGTTTGGCCCCTGGCGAGTAGCCAATCCCGGCGATAATCAGAAGCGGGGACTGAGAGAAGTTTGGATCTCTCCAGCGGGATCGGCTTTTTTTGCGAGCGCGGGAAACTTTTAAATCTCTGATCGCGCGCAGCTGGAATCTAGCCAGTCGGCGGCATCCTGGGATGCTGCTCCATGTCCGCGGGAATCCGCGCCCATGGCTGCGCACTCGCGGTGTAGATGTGACTGGTAGGTCGAAGCCAGCTGGCATCATCCAGGCTACCAGCCTCGACGAAGTAAAATCCCGGCATCACGTCGGCCGTAGAATACAGCGTGGACCCGCACTCGGCGCAGAACGACCGGTACACCTTGCCACCGCTGTCCCCAATGGTGACGTAAACTTTAGCCTTCCCCTGTTCGACCGTGAAGGCATCGGCCGCTACGGCCGCCACGGTGGCCATGTGTGCTCCGGTCATCTTCTGGCAGTCCTTGCAATGGCAGTGGGCGACAAAGATGGGTTCCGCAGTGGCCTCGTAGCGAATCGCACCGCACGCGCATCCCCCTTTGAACGGTACACTCATCAGTAGCACCTCCCAAGTTGAAAGTACGCGGCGTTGATGCTTCTCACAGCGCCACCGGCCCAACGTAGTAGAAGTGTATGGCAAGAATGAACGCTAGAACTAGACACCATTTCATTCCAGAAGTCCAGCAATCC
>CAYPHJ010000134.1:6037-10833 GCA_964410485.1 uncultured Syntrophobacteraceae bacterium | reverse complement strand
TGAGAGACTTGATTGAGGAATTCGGATTTGAGCTTTGCCAGGTTTTCCGCTTTTTCCTTTTCTTGCTTCAGCAATTCCAGCATCGCCTGCGTACTATCCTGAGGTGCCGATCGCGCGCTGGCGATCGCCAGCGCCAACATCAGCAGGCTCATGAGCGCAAGCGCGCCATAGAACACCAGGTCGTGGCCGCCGCCCTTGATGAGATTCAGTAGATAAAGAAAGTTATTTGTTACGAAATTAAGCCAATCGTCGGGTTTAAGCCGGATGTTCTGAAGGAGGCCGGGAGCTAAAGGATTAATGGTGCCTGAGCCGAAAAATAACAGGGCGACTAGCAGGATGGGCACCAGAAGAAGGGAAAAGAAAGCGACATTTCGAAGGCGCATGTCTCAGCCGATGGTGTGTGCTTGCGTTGACTCAGTTTTTTTTTCCGAACTGAAGACTTCGACGCGATCTTTGCCTGTGTTTTTGGCCAGGTAGAGGGCATAATCGGCATCCTTTAGCATTTCGCGCCAGTCGGAATATTCCTTGTTTGACGTCGAGCTGAGACCGATGCTCACGGTCAAAACAAAGGGTTTCGCCGCCGTGCCGAACTGTGATGTGCGGACGTCTTCATGGATTTTCTCCGCGACTTGCACGGCATTTTCCGCATCGGTTTCCGGCAGAACGAGGACGAATTCCTCGCCTCCGTAACGCGACGGAAAATCACTCCGGCGTGTTTTGTCTTTGAGCGTCTCGCCAATTTTGACCAAAGCCGCATCGCCGCCTTGGTGGCCGTATGTATCGTTGATGTTTTTGAAATTGTCGATGTCCAGGATCAGTAGTGAGAGGGGATGGTGATATCGCTTGGCTCGCTCGAACTCTTCCTCGACTTTTTTCTCGAAGGCCCGGCGATTGAACAGGCCGGTTAAAGAATCCACCTGGCTCTGGTATTCCAAATGCTGCTGGTACTGCACCACGCGAGAACCGACCCGCACGCGCGCCAGTAATTCAGAAAAAGAAAACGGTTTGGTGATGTAATCGTCGGCCCCCATGTCGAGGCCCCGAACCCTGTCTCCTTCCTGAATTCTGGCCGTTATCAGAATCAAGTAGATATTCTTGAGCGCCGGGCTGCTGCGAATTTTGTTGATCAGCTCGAAACCATCCATTTTGGGCATCATAATATCGGACAACGCAATATGGACCTGGTGCTGCTGGAGCTGTTCCAGGGCCTCCACTCCGTTTGCAGCGGTTATCACGCGGTATCCTTCTCGCTGTAGCACGATAGCAAGGAGATCTCTCTGGTCGGGATGGTCTTCTATGACCAGAACGGTCAGCTGGTTCTTTTCATTTCCTGAGTTCATCATTTTACCTGTTAGACTGAAAGCTTCGTCTTTTCAACCAAAATAACGGCGCTTTCCTGCCGCATGCGGCGTGTGAAAGCGGTTTCTCGGTATATATCTGGCGATATACGTAAATATAACCTTAGATGTATAGCCTCGGCCATAGCTGTCCTGATATGTCGTTTGCTGTGACAAAAAGTCCTTCTTCGCTCCGGCAATGCGGTATTCGAGCGGCAGATGGTGCTCCTGGTCAGCCTGCAGTTCTCCCTTTTATAACCGCCATCTTGAACGCAAAACCTGTACCACTGACAGAGCGAGTTAATTGTCACTAGAAAAAGTCGATGGTCCGAAGGTATCAAGTGACAAAAAGTGCAGCTTCAGAGAGGCAGCATAAACACTTAGCGGTTTCTGACTTAGAAATGTCGGGCGCCGGCCGGCAACACACGATGATACCCAGTCTTACCAAATTGTGCGTTTGCGACAAATTCAGCAAGCGCACTGCCAGATTTGTCATGAATCCTTTGACAATTTTTCGAAAGGGCGCGGCTAAACGGCGAAATTTGTTCGCAGTTGGATGATGGCATACTTTCTGCTGTTTGCCACAACGTCGATGGCACACTGCAAAGACGCAAAAAGTTATTAAGAAAGGGGGTGAAATCAATGGAACTTATGAAACGACTCTTTATTGAGGAGGATGGCCAAGGACTTGTCGAGTATGCTCTGATTGTGCTCCTGGTGGTCTTTGTCTTCTGGATTGCGATCAAGGACACCAACATCGGTAACCAGCTTTCAGCATCGTGGGAGGACATCGGTTCTTGCTTGGCGTCGCCTACGACTTGTGCAGCGCCATAAACAGTTGCTGTCCTGGAAAGACAACGAACTTGGCTTCGGGGGGAGGAACCCCTTCCCCCGAAGCGTGTCGTTGTGTTGGCTCCATGGAGATCCGCACAAATGTCACAATTCCCAAATTTTTGTTGACATGTTATAACCTTCGATATAGCATTGCGCCGTTTAGGCGTGTGAAAAATTGACTTTCGCAAAAGACATAATCCTGGTTAGTGTGGTGGCCCTGGCAATTTTTTTCGATCTTAAAGAGCGGCGCATCCCCAACTGGTTGACTGCGTCGGCAATATTACTCGGGCTGTCTATCAATTTGTTCGAGGGCTTTGCGCAGTTCTTGTATGGGTTTTCCGGGCTGGCGGTGGGCATAGCCGTATTAATAATTCCGTTCGCTCTCGGTTGGTTGGGCGCTGGAGACGTTAAACTGGTCGGATCGTTGGGAGCGCTTCTCGGGATTCACTGGATGCCACGAATTCTTTTCTACTCCGGATTAATGAGCGGTCTTCTCGCCTTGATCTCCGTTGCCTGTCGCGGCCTTCAGCTCAGAGGCTTTGTACGCCTGTGGAAAGACGTGAAACTGATGGTCATGAGTTTTGGGCGGGTCTTGCCGGAACCCGTTTGGCAGCGAGCGGGCGAGAGCAAGACAATCCCGTGGGCGGTTGGCATCGGCTTGGGAGTGCTGGTGGCTTTTTATCTGGATAGAGACGGCAAGTGGGCGGGGTTTTAGATACAGTTCGAGGTTCGAAGTTCGAGGTTCGACGTTGAGGAATGGTGAAGAGTGAAGGGTGGAGAGAAGAGAATTTCACCACAAAGAACGCAAAGATCGCAGAGTAAGTAAAACTGAGAATTGAGGATGGAAGATCGAGGATGGAGAGGAAAAGGATAAATCAAAGAGCGCTCCCCGGTGGTGGGGTAACTCGAAACTTGGGAACTTGAAACTCGGAACTGCGCGCGGTGCGCGATTGAGGATGGCAAGGGCGAAAGGATGAAGGTTGAAGATTCGGATTGGACGGGTTGAAGTCCCATCCCTATCTTGAACCTTTGAACGCTTGAACTGTTGAACGGCCGTACACACGGCTAAATGTAAAGGGGAGCAAAATATGCAAAACCGATTGAAGATAGCACTGGTGGTCGCCGTATTTTTTGGCCTCATCGCCTCATACGGCATTTACAACTTTCTGCGCCAGCAGAGGATAGCGGCAGACAATCTGAGGCTGGCTACGGTCGACATTGTTGTCGCCGGCAAAGATATTCCTGCCGGGACTGCGATTACCAAAGAATTAGTGAAAGACGGTACGGTCGCAGTCAAGAAGTTTCCAAAAACATCGGTGCCTGCCGGCTCTTTCACGTCCGCCGACGCAGTCGTCGGGAAGACCAACAAGAGCAAAATATTCGCCGGCGAGGCGATCCTGGAATCCAGACTGTCGGGCGAGGGAAGTGGACTAACCGTTCGCCTGGACCCGGGAAAGCGCGCGATGGCCGTGCGGGTGGATGAGATTATCGGTGTCAGCGGCTTTTTGCTGCCTGACGATCGGGTGGATGTGATCGTGACCACCGACCCGCCGACGGGGAATCAGAACGACAGAATCTCCAAGATTGTCCTTCAGAACATGCGGGTTCTCTCCGTTGCGCAAAATGTAGAGCAACCCAAGGACGCGAAGGCTCAGTTAGCGCGATCGATAACTATCGAGGTAACCCCTGAAGAAGCGGAGAAGCTCTCCATTGCCTCTCAAGAAGGGCAGATCATTCTGGCGCTCCGGGCCCTCGGTGACAATTCGGTTGCCCAGACTCGAGGCAGCAATAAACGCGACCTCCTGGCCATAGCAGCGCCGGCACGCGCCCCTGTCAAAGCCGGAGCTCCGCGACCTGCTCCCCAGGTTCGGCCGCAGGAAAAGTATCGCGTCGAGGTGATACGCGGAAGTGACCGGAAAACGGTGGAATTCTAGTGTGGGCATTTAACGGAGGGGAACGGTTCATGTTGCATTCTAATCACGGTCTAATGTCGCGATTATTTTCATTGTTGTCGATCCTCCTGTTGTGTCTTTCGGTGGTTCCGGTCGGAGCGGCACAGCAACCGGCACCCGCCATTTCGGTCACGATCAACAAGTCCATGGTTTTCCGATTGGCTGACCGCGCGAAGAGGGTCTCCGTATCGCAACCCGAAGTCGCCGATGTGCTCGTTGTCAGCCCGAACCAGCTGCTGATCAACGGGAAAGCGGTCGGCACAACATCGTTGATTGTCTTCGATGAAAAGGGCGAAGTGTCCAATTACGATCTCATCGTGACGCCCGACGTGGCGGCTCTGCGCACACAGCTTCGAACGATCTTTCCAAACGAGAAAGTCGAGATTTCAACTGCCGGGCCGGCAGTAGTCTTGCGCGGCGAAGTATCGAACGAGGTTGTTTACGATAAGGTTCTTGAGGTTGCCCAGACATACCTGCCGCCGCGACCGCCGGCAGCCGTTGCGCCGCAACAAACGACTATATCTCTTTCCACCCAAAGAACAACAATTCCGACCAGCGGTTCCGGCTTTGCCGGAGGCGGTCAGATTGCATTTCCGGATACCAGCGCAGTGTCCGCGGTCGACAGGTTCGGTGATCGCGCGGTCATTCAAGGGGTCGTTGATTTGCTCGTGAT
>CAYPHJ010000134.1:0-5937 GCA_964410485.1 uncultured Syntrophobacteraceae bacterium | reverse complement strand
CTGCGGCGCCAGGAGCGACGATACCGTAAGGGGGGATAGGGCGGCAGGACAAACAGTTCGAGGTTCGAGGTTCGATGTTTGAAGTTTTGATGAGAGAACACTGAAGCACGAGTGTAGAGGATAGAAGATGGGAGATAAAAGGAAGGATAAAAGGGCGGTTCGTGGTCCGCGGTAGGAATTCACGAGCACGAGGCACGAACACGGCTTAGTACGGCAGCATGAAAGTTCCCATTTGTTTCATAGGTGAAGACAGTCTGGCCTTGGCTTCCTTGAAGCAGCAGCTCGAAAAGGAGACCGCCTTTCACGCCGAAGGACGGGTATACGGCTACGGCGAGATGTTCGATGTTCTGAGAACGAAGAACGGACCTGCAATTGCCGTTCTTGACCTCAATCGCGACGCGCAGCGGGCCTTTCTGGCCGCGGAGGAAATCAAGTTTAAGCTTCCCAATGTCCGCCTGGTCATGACTTCGCCCAATAGCAACCCGGAGACGATTCTGCAGGCGATGCGTTCCGGAGCCGAGGAATTCTTAACCCAACCGTTTAATTGGCCGGAGGTCGTTAAGGCCTTCGAGACGATCCGCAAGAAAATCGACGTTCAACCGTCGGCGGGATCGGAGCGGGGTCGTCTGGTCGCGGTGTCGTCGAACAAAGGCGGGGTTGGCTCGACGACGGTTGCAACCAATTTGGCCGCGTGCCTTGCGAAGGAAAAGAAATCGGTTTGTCTGGTCGATCTGGTGCTGCAGTTCGGCTCGGTTACGAGCTTCTTAAACCTGGAGGCGTCCTACACGATTCTGGATTTGGCAAAAAATCTCAAGCGGATCGATCCGCTGTTCCTTGATGGCTCGCTGGTGAAGCACTCGACGGGCATTCGCGTTCTGGCGGAGCCATTCTATGCCGAAGATGCGCGGCGCATCACGCCGGCCGATATCGACGAGATTTTGGACGTCTTGTGTCAATCGTTTGATTACGTCGTCGTCGATACGCCAAAAGAGTTCGACGAAATGCTGACACTGGTTTTGGACAAGGCCAATATCATCTTGTTCGTTACCGAGATGGACGTGCCGTCGTTGAAGAGCGCTCATCGCGCTTTCGAGCTTTTCGAAAGAATGGGGATTTACGAAAAAAAGATTCGGCTAGTCTTAAACAGGTACATCAAAAGTAAACTCATGACGCTGGAATCGGTTGAGAAAGCGCTGGGAGTGAAGGTGTTCTGGACTCTGCCGAACAACTACCCTGTGGCCATTGCTGCGGTCAATCAGGGTCTGTCGATCGAGGAATGCGATCAGCGCTCCGATATCGCCAGAAGCTATGCCGGGCTGACCCAGGCAGTGTTGGATTCGTTTGTGCCGGCGCTGCCCAAAGGGGCGATGGAAGACGACAGGTCCGGACTTCTGGGACGTTGGATCCCGATGCGTGGGCTCAGTAAGTAAAAGGAAATGGAAATGAAAAATCCGATCGTCGAGAGCGAAAAAGACAAGTGGGAGTTTGACCGCTCTGCTCAGGATGGCTCACGTACTCCGCTGAGACAGATGGCAACGACAAGTCCGGATAGCCGGCTGCAGGATCTGAGACTCAGGATCCATCGAAAGCTCATAGACACGCTGGACTTGACGAAAGTTTCGAATCTGGAAATGGAGCGGGTCAAGGTCGAAATCCGGCGCATCCTCGAAGACATGGTCAATACCGAATCCATCCCCCTGAGTCGCGTGGATCGTGACCGGCTCGTGATGGAAGTTCAGCACGAGGTCTTCGGTCTGGGACCACTCGAGACTTTGATGAAAGACGCGGAGATCTCCGATATTTTGGTCAACTCTCACAGTCAAATCTACGTCGAGCGCTTTGGCAAGCTTGAAAAGACCAACGTGCGGTTTCGCGACGACACCCACTTGATGCAGATCATCGAAAGGATCGTCACACGAGTCGGCAGGCGCGTCGATGAAAGCTCCCCGATGGTCGATGCGCGCTTGGCCGACGGCTCCCGTGTGAACGCGATCATTCCGCCGCTAGCCCTCGACGGTCCGGTATTATCGATCCGCCGGTTCGGTGCGGAGCGCCTGACGATCAACGACCTTATTCAATTCAATTCGATTCCCCCGCAGATTGCCGAAGTTGCCTCGGCTTGTGTCAAATCGCGTCTGAATATGCTGGTTTCCGGTGGAACGGGCGCCGGCAAGACAACGCTCCTGAACTGCTTGTCCAATTATATTCCCAATGACGAGCGGATCGTAACGATCGAAGACTCCGCGGAGCTCAAGCTCCAGCAGGAGCATGTCGTCAGATTGGAGACGCGGCCGCCGAACATCGAAGGTCAGGGGACGGTTACGGCGCGCGACCTGGTGCGCAATGCTTTGCGAATGCGGCCCGACAGGATTGTCGTCGGCGAAGTGCGAGGCGGAGAAGCGCTGGACATGATGCAGGCGATGAACACGGGTCACGATGGTTCGATCAGCACGATCCACGCCAACACTGCGAGAGATGCCTTGTCCCGTTTGGAAACCATGATGTTGATGGCAGGTATAAACTTGCCGGAACGGGCCCTGCGAGAACAGGTCGCGTCTGCTCTGGATGTAATCATTCAGCTGTCACGCTTGACCGACGGCAGCCGAAAAGTGATCGAGTTCGCCGAAGTGACGGGAATGGAAGGGAGCGTCATAACGACACAGACCATTTTCAAGTTCGATCAACGTGGAGTGCAGGACGGGAAAGTTGTCGGTGAGTTTGTCGCCACGGGAGTCATGCCTACCTTTATGGATCGACTGGAAAGGTACGGTTTCAAGATTCCCAACACCCATTTTCTGCCGGTCACGGTCGGCTCGAGGAAAAAAAGTTTATGAGCCTGTTCATCATTGCTCTTTTTGCCTTTATCGCAGCTGTGTCGCTTATCGTAGTTATTTTTATGCTGCCGATGGCGGCGCGGCACACCCCCGAGGCGCGTATCCGAAGGCGCCTTACCAAGATTGGCGCGATGGGCACTGCTTCTCGCGCCGAGATTCAGAGCATCCTGAAAGCGTCGAAATTCAGCGAGGTGCCCTGGCTGAACGAGCTTTTTTCCAGAATAGCGTTTATTCGGCGGATCGATTTGTTGTTGGAGCGCGCCAACGTCGATATAACCCCCGGCATGTTTCTTTTTGCCTGTGCCGATGCGTTTGTGGTGGTTACATTCCTGCTTTACCTTCTGGATTATCCATTCTGGGCGGCGGCGATCGTCGGTGTCATTGCGGCGCTCTGCCCTTATTTTTACCTTAAGTTTCTTGTGTGGAAACGGTTGAGGAAATTTCTGGAGCAAATGCCGGACGGTCTGGATATGATTAGCCAGAACTTGCAAGCCGGGCAGGGGCTGACGCAGGCGCTGGTTTACGTAGGCAAAGAGATGCCGGACCCGATCGGCACGGAGTTTGCCGTCTTTATCGAAGAAGTCAATCTTGGGCTGCCGCTACCCGACGCGCTGAGAAAATTGGAGGAGCGCATGAGCCTGCCGGAGGTGCGTCTGTTCAATACCGCGCTGACCGTTCAGCGGGAGGTTGGCGGAAGTCTCGCCGAGCTATTGACGAAACTCGCAGATATCATACGCGACCGGTTTCGCATCGAGCGCCTCATCAAGAGTTTGACGGCGCAAAACAGAATGAGCGCCTGGGTTGTCTGTTGTATACCACCGGCTCTGGCTTTTTTTATGTTTCTCAAAGAGCCGGAAATCATGAAGGACATGCTCGTCCATCCCATCGGACAAATGATGCTCGCGGCGGTTATATTCCTGGAGCTCGCCGGCATCTTTACATTCCGATATCTTATTAAAGTTCGGATCTGAGAGAGTTAACGATGGAACTACTTGTTGCAATTTCAGTGTTCGGCCTGGTTTTCGGGATACTGTATTACCTGCTGAGCGCAAAAGCAGTGGTTGCCGAGGACGTCATTCAGAGGCGCCTGGAAAGCATAACTGCTCAGCGCGCGGAGCCTCGAAAGATTCGCCTGCATGACACCGAGGAAACCACCTTCTGGGAGCAGGTCGCGAATTTCTTCCTCGGCGAAAAAGAGCTGCCGGCCAGGTTCAGCCGGACCGGTAAGCTGCTGCATCAGGCTGGGCATAGAGGGGAGCGGGCAATCCGGATTTTCTGGGGTGTGCGTATTTTTCTGACCCTTGCCCTCGCGTTTGGCGGGCTGTTTTTGTCCTTTCTGTCGGCCTCGTCATTCATGGATACTCTCAAGATGGCCGCGCTAGGGGCCGGAGTCGGTTACGCGTTGCCGTACGTCAATGTTCGCCGCAAGGCAAAAGCACGCGTGCTGCAAATAAAAGAAACGCTCCCGGATACTTTAGACCTTCTGGTGGTTTGCGTCGAAGCGGGTATGGGGATGGACGCTGCTTTGAATCGTGTTGGGCGTGAGCAGAGCACACAGCGCCTGGTGATTGGCGATGAGATCATGTTGTGTTGCCAGGAGATGCAAGCCGGAGCGCCGCGCAAGGAAGCGTTGTTGAGATTGGCCGAGCGGATGGGTGTCGAGGATTTTCACAATCTCGTGACTTTTGTAACCCAAAGTGAAGAGTTCGGCGGCAGCGTGGCGCGCTCTCTGCGGGTATTTGCTGCGACAATGCGGGACAAAAGAAGCAAAACCGCGGAGGAAGAAGCCCGCAAGACCGTTATCAAGCTCATATTTCCCCTGGTGTTCTTCATTTTGCCGGCGATATTTATTTTGGTCCTGGGACCTCCGGGTCTTAAAATCATGGAAATTTTATCCAATCCGTTGGGGTAGTCGCGTGCCGGTCATCAACTTGACGAAACGTACCTGGCTGGCGACCCGGGTGAAGAAGGCGGATAACTTCTTTACCCGGGTGGTTGGGTTGCTGAAAAGAAACGGCTTGAGCCCGGAAGAAGCTCTTTGGCTTGTTCCAAGTAAGGGCATACACACGATCGGGATGAAATTTCCCATCGACGTGGTTTTCTTGGACAAGAACAATGTTGTGCTGAGACTGATTTCCGGCCTTGTTCCGTACCGCATCACCAGCCTCCACTTTAGGGGGCAAAGCGTTCTGGAGTTGCCGGCCGGGACAATAAAAAAATCTCAGACGGAAGTGGGAGACAGATTGGAGATCTCGCTGGCCGAGGTTTCTGAAATGGACGATTTGAAAGATACGCGGTTAAGTCAGATAGGGTAGCGGAAGAAAAATCGACCGGCGACCGAAGACGGGAGACCGGGGCTAACGCCGCGGACGGATGAAGAGCGAGATGGCTTCGACGTCACCCCCCTTCGATACGACCTTGCGGTCTACTCAAGGCGGGCGGTTTCTTTACTTCCGGTTCCCCGAGTAGCCACGTTTCGGTGGCGTATCGAGGGGCTGGATTCCTGCCAAAAGCATGCGGGCATGACGGACTGTCTTGAAGCTCGATCTTTCATACTTTGTGGGTGAGCCGTGAGATCATGAAACACTTCGTGGATAATCCGGCGAGGACTGACCTCGACGATCGGTAGTATTCCGGCACTCGTGACCGATCATGCAACCCAACTGTTTCACTGGTCGCAACTGCCTTGTGGCTCCAGGTAGCACCAAAGGAAAGAATCCGATAATTCGTTCTTTTAGTGATCAGGGAAGCATCCGGCCCGGTTTCTGCTTTTCCGGAGGGCATATGAGTGAGAGCAGATTGTCAATTGGGCTTAATTCGCTGAGTTCGCAAAGAGTTCCGCATCGCCGTTGTAAAGGACAGGCGATGGTCGAATTTACTCTTGTATTCATGTTGCTGTTGGTTGTTACTCTCATCCCGGCGGATTTCGGGTTGGCATTTTTTACTGGTCAACTGGCTTCGAATGCCTCGCGCGAGGGGGCGCGAATAGCAGCCGCCGAAAAAGCTCTTGTTTCTGGCACAAATACTGACTGTACACTCCCATGTAGCAGTGCTCCGGCAGGGAGTGTATTGCATGAAACCGCGAGGAGGCTCTCGAGCGCCT
>CAYPHJ010000133.1:0-10871 GCA_964410485.1 uncultured Syntrophobacteraceae bacterium | reverse complement strand
ACTAATTCCGGGCGAATGGCTCGTTAACGCTATGAGCCATTCGGCGCCAATGGTTGACTTATGTCCGCCATCTTGAGATAAGAACGTTAGCTCAACCAATCTTTTAACCTAATTATATTAAGTTGCTGGACGATACCGATTTAAAAATCCTTTCTATTCTGCAAACCAACGGGCGCTGCCCCCTAGCTGAAATTGCCAAGGAGGTCGAGCTCTCATCGCCGGCTGTTATGGAAAGAGTCAAGAAGCTGGAAGCCGGCGGGGTCATTAGAAACTATCAGGCGGTGCTTGATGGGAAAAAGGTAGGGAAGGATATCACCGCGTTCATAGGTGTCTCAGTGGGCCATCAGCGGGATATAGAAAAATTTTGGTTGCAAATGGTCCAGCGCGAGGAAGTGTTGGAGTGTCACCACGTGACCGGCGACGAAAGCTTTATTTTAAAAGTGAAGACCGGCAACACGGCTTCTCTGGAAAGACTGCTAGGAGAAATTCGCTCGGTCGAGGGAGTGACGCGAACGGTGACGAAGGTGGTCCTGTCGACCGCAAAGGAAAGCCAGATTCTCTCCCTGGACCGCGGTTTGTTGGGGCAGCCGATTGGCAAAAAGAAGTAGCGCCGCGCCGAGCCCGAGCGTGGTTGACGGCGACTAGTTTTCTCGATATGCGTTAGCGCTTGTCCAGCACAAACTGGGCACGTGTTCTCGGGTGCGCAGTTTTCATCTATGGTTACGATTATGAATGGGTGAGATGCAGCCATGAGCATGACAATTCGAGACTTGCCTCCTAAGCAGGGGCTTTACGATCCGAGATTCGAACACGATGCCTGTGGCGTCGGCTTCGTCGTCAACATCAAAGGAAAAAGATCCAACGAGATTGTCGAGCAGGCTCTGAAAATATTGGAGAACCTGGACCACCGGGGCGCGTGCGGCTGTGAGGAAAATACCGGCGACGGTGCCGGTATGCTGCTGCAGGTTCCCCACGCCTTTTTTCAGCACGCGTGTGAAGGGTTGGGATTTCATCTTCCCGAACCGGAAGAATATGGAGTGGGGATGATCTTTTTGCCTGATGAGCGCGGCCAGAGGCGACGGTTCGAGCGGATCGTGGAAGAAATCGTCGCGAGCGAAGGCCAGAAGCTCCTCGGCTGGCGCAAGGTGCCGACAGACAACCTTTATCTTGGAGATACAGCCAAGAGCTGCGAACCGTTCGTACGCCAGGTGTTCATCGGACGCGGAGAGATGATCAACGACGATATGGCGTTCGAGCGCAAGCTCTATGTGATCCGTCGCCGCGCGGAAAACTCAATCCGCTACGCCGGACTTCCGGGCGGCGATTTTTTCTATATCCCCAGTCTTTCCCACCGCACAATTGTTTACAAAGGCATGCTGACGCCACGACAACTGGTGACGTTTTACCCCGACCTGGCGGATCCTTTGGTCGAGAGCGCCATCGCGGTGGTTCATTCCCGTTTCAGCACGAATACGTTTCCCAGCTGGGGCAGGGCCCATCCGTATCGGTACCTGATCCACAACGGTGAGATCAACACGCTGCGCGGCAATGAGAACTGGATGCGTGCCCGCCAGGCCATATTGGCCTCTGATTTGTTCGGCGCGGATCTGAAAAAAGTTTTTCCTGTCATTCAGGATGACGGCAGTGACTCGGCAAAGTTCGACAACACGCTTGAATTTCTGGCATTGAGCGGCCGCTCGTTACCTCACGCGATGATGATGATGATCCCGGAGCCGTGGGAAAACCACGACAGCATGGATCCGAAGAAACACGCCTTCTACGAATATCACAGCAGCCTGATGGAGCCTTGGGACGGCCCGGCTTCCATTGCTTTCACTGATGGCACAGTGGTGGGCGCCGTGCTTGATCGCAACGGACTGCGCCCCTCACGTTATTACGTGACTAAAGACGACCTTGTCATCATGGCTTCGGAAGTCGGCGTTCTCGATGTGCCCCCGGAGCGGGTTCTCGAAAAGCGCCGCCTGCAGCCCGGCCGAATGTTCTTAGTTGATACAGCCGAAGGGCGCATCATCAGCGATGAGGAAGTCAAACAGGAGATCGCCGGAGCTTGTCCCTATAGCAAATGGTTGCGGGACAACGTGCTTCATTTCGATGAGTTGCCCAACATACCCGAACGAGAGCCGACACCCAATCATCCGGCGACGCTCGAGCGCTTGCAAGCCTTCGGCTATAGCTTTGAAGACCTGAGGGTAAACATCGGTCCCATGGCGCAAAACGGGATTCAGCCGGTGGGCTCGATGGGGACCGACACGCCGCTGGCGGTGTTATCGGATAAGCCTCAGCTTCTATACAACTATTTCAAGCAGCTCTTCGCGCAGGTCACGAATCCGCCCATCGATCCCATTCGCGAAGAGCTAATTACGTCCACCACGCTCACCCTTGGCTCTGAAGGCAATCTCATAGATCCCCGACCGGAGAGCTGCCGGCAGCTGAGAATTGCCGCGCCGATTCTCAAGAACTCCGAGATGGAGAAGCTGCGGCAGATTGATCAGGCAGGAATTCGAACGATTACACTGCCGATTCTGTTTGATCCGAGCGGCGGCAAGGCAGGTCTCGAGCGTGCTTTGGAGGAACTCTTCGCTGCCGCGGATCGAGCCATCGACTCAGGCGCGACCATTATCGTCCTGTCGGACAAAGGGGTGGATCGGAGCCTTGCCCCCATACCTGCTTTGCTGGCCTGTTCGGGATTGCACCACCACCTGATCCGCAACGGCACGCGGGCACGGGTGGGTTTGGTGCTGGAGTCGGGCGAGCCGCGCGAGGTGCACCATTTTTGTTTGCTTCTGGGATACGGCGTCCAAGCGGTTAATCCCTACCTCGCTTTTGAATGTCTGAGTGACATGATCAATGAGGGAATGCTTCGCGATATTACCTACCACGATGCTGTCAAAGGCTATGTCAAAGCAGTGGTCAAAGGTGTTGTCAAAGTCATGGCCAAGATGGGCATTTCGACGATCAAATCCTACTGCGGCGCGCAGATCTTCGAGGCGATTGGGCTGGGATCAGAAGTCGTGGACAAGTACTTCAGTTGGACGCCGTCGCGGGTTGGCGGCATCGGACTGGAGGAAGTGGCGAAAGAAGTGGGACGCCAGCATGCGAAGGCTTTTCCCGCCTATCAGCTCAATGGACATACGCTAGAAGTGTACGGGCAATACCAATATCGGAGCGATGGGGAACTGCATCTGTTCAACCCGCGAACAATACATTTATTGCAGAAGGCTTGCCGTAACAATGATTACCGGGTCTTCAAAGAGTACACGAGGCTGATCGACGATCAATCGGAGCATATCGCGACTCTGCGCGGGCTCATGGAATTGAAATATGCGGCGAAACCGATTCCGTTGGAAGAGGTGGAGCCGGTGGAATCGATCGTGAAGCGGTTCAAGAGCGGGGCCATGTCTTACGGCTCCATCAGCAAAGAGGCTCATGAGACACTGGCGGTGGCCATGAACAGAATCGGTGGCAAAAGCAATACCGGAGAGGGAGGCGAGGATCCGGCGCGTTATCTGCCCGAAGCAAACGGCGATTCCCGCAATAGCGCCATCAAGCAAGTGGCCTCCGGGCGGTTTGGCGTGACCAGCTATTATCTCACTCAAGCCAAAGAGCTCCAGATCAAGATGGCGCAGGGAGCAAAGCCCGGTGAGGGCGGCGAGCTGCCAGGGCGAAAAGTGTATCCATGGATTGCCAAGGTGCGCCACTCGACGCCGGGCGTGGGCTTGATTTCACCGCCGCCGCACCACGATATCTACTCTATTGAAGATCTGGCCCAGCTTATCCATGATCTGAAGAACGCGAATCACCATGCGCGCATCAGCGTAAAGCTCGTCTCGGAGATTGGCGTCGGAACCATCGCTGCCGGAGTCGCCAAGGGACATGCCGATGTCGTGTTAATTAGCGGACACGATGGCGGCACGGGGGCTTCCCCTCAGACCAGCATCAAACACGCGGGGCTCCCCTGGGAGCTGGGCCTTGCGGAGACTCATCAGACGTTAGTGCTCAATAACCTGCGTAGCCGGATCGCGGTTGAAACCGATGGTCAATTGAAAACTGGCCGTGATGTCGTGATCGCCGCGCTCTTGGGCGCGGAAGAGTTTGGTTTTGCCACAACGGCCCTGGTTGCGCTGGGCTGTATTATGATGCGCGTCTGCCACTTGGATACCTGCCCGGTGGGGGTGGCGACACAAAATCCGGAGTTACGCAAGAAGTTTTCGGGAGACCCGGCGCATGTCGTCAACTTTATGCGCTTTATCGCCCAAGAGATGCGCGAGCATATGGCCAGGCTTGGCTTCCGTACGGTGAGCGAAATGGTTGGTCGCTCCGATAGCCTCGAAGTCCGCCGGGCTGTGGAGCATTGGAAAGCCAGGGGGTTGGATTACTCGGCCATTCTCTATCAGCCTCCGGTCGGAGCGGATGTGGGTCGCTACTGTCAGGTGCCGCAAAACCATGGGCTGGAAAATGCTCTTGACAACCAGGTGCTTCTCGATCTGGCAGCTCCCGCATTGGAACGGCGGGAGAAGGTCAAAGCTTCGTTGCCTGTGCGGAATACCAATCGAGTGGTGGGAACGATTCTTGGGAGTGAGGTGACTCGCCGCTGCGGCCCCGAAGGATTACCCGAAGACACGATTCACTTTCACTTTGAAGGCTCCGCCGGCCAGAGTTTCGGTGCGTTCGTGCCGCCCGGCATGACGCTGGAACTCGAGGGCGATGCCAATGATTACTTCGGCAAGGGCTTATCCGGAGGAAAGCTCATTCTGTATCCGCCGGAAGGGTCGACATTCGCGGCGGAGGAAAATATTATCGTCGGCAATGTCGCCTTCTACGGCGCGACCGCCGGCGAGGCTTACATCCGCGGCGTGGCAGGCGAACGCTTCTGCGTCCGTAATAGCGGGCTGCGAGCGGTCATCGAAGGCGTCGGTGATCATGGCTGCGAGTACATGACCGGTGGAAGAGTGGTGGTGATTGGGAAAACCGGCCGCAACTTTGCGGCCGGGATGTCGGGCGGTGTCGCCTACGTCTTCGATAGTGACGGCACGTTTGGCGGCCGCTGCAATATGGAAACGGTGGAACTCGAGCGCTTGGACGAAACAGACTTACAAGAAGTTGAGGAGTTGTTGAAACGTCATGCCATCTACACGCACAGCGTACGAGCCTGGCAACTTCTGGCATTGTGGCAAGAAACAGCCCGCCAGTTTGTTAAAGTGATGCCCAAGGATTATCGCCGGATGCTCGAGGCTTTACGTCAAGCTGAGGGCCGGGGCTTGGTCGGGGAGGAGGCTATTATGGCCGCCTTTGAAGCCAACAAGAACGATGCGGCCCGGGTCAGCGGCAACTGACGCCGTCCGACCGTTTGAGAGCTCAAGGCCTGTCCGCCAGCGAATGTGCGCTGGCCTCTCCTTCCGGTTCGATTGCTATGGCTGTAAGTCACTGGACCGCTCACCGCGTGTTTGCTCGCGGTTAGGCGTGATCGTCGCGCCCGGTGTGAGGCTGGCAACGTAAAAGGTAAAACACACGGGACACCTCTTGTGATCAGCGGAGAATATCAATAGATGGGCAAGCCGACCGGATTCATGGAGTACGATCGGGAACTCCCTTCCGATCGCTCGCCTCTTGAGCGGGTGAAGGACTGGAAAGAATTTCACGAGCATTTCCCCGAAAAAAACCTGCAGCGGCAAGGCGCCCGCTGTATGGATTGTGGGATTCCTTTTTGCCATACCGGCCAGCTGATCAGTGGCATGGCTTCGGGATGTCCGATCAACAACCTAATTCCCGAGTGGAATGATTTGGTGTATCGGGGGCTCTGGAGAGAAGCTCTTTACCGTCTCCATAAGACTAACAATTTCCCCGAATTCACCGGCCGCGTCTGTCCGGCCCCGTGCGAAGGCTCCTGCGTTCTCGGCATCAACGAGCTACCGGTGACGATAAAGACAATCGAGTGCGCTATCATTGACAATGGTTTTGCACAAGGATGGGTGACGCCCGAACCGCCGGTCAAGAGAACGGGCAAAAAGGTCGCGATCGTGGGTTCGGGCCCAGCGGGCCTTGCTTGCGCCGCGCAACTGAATCGGGCCGGTCACTGGGTGACCGTGTATGAAAGAGCCGATCGTATTGGCGGGCTCCTTACGTATGGCATTCCGAATATGAAGCTCGATAAGTTGGTTGTAAAGCGGCGGGTCGATCTCATGCGCGCTGAAGGAATCAGCTTCGTCCCGAATACCACAGTGGGGGTGCATATCCCGACCGCGCAGCTCCGGGAGGAGTTTGACGCGGTGGTGCTCTGCTGCGGCGCCACCAACCCCCGTGACCTACCGGTCCCTGGGCGGGATCTCGAGGGTATCCATTTTGCGATGGAATTTTTACTGGCAAACACCAAAAGCCTGCTCGACTCAAAGCATCGGGACGGAAATTACATATCGGCAAAAGGCAAAAACGTTGTGGTTATCGGGGGAGGTGATACGGGAACGGACTGCGTCGGAACCGCCATGCGGCATGGTTGCAAAAGTCTCACCCAATTGGAAATCCTGCCCAGGCCGCCCGATAGCCGTCAGCCTGACAACCCATGGCCCGAATGGCCAAGAATCTATAAGCTGGACTACGGTCAAGAGGAAGCCAAAGCCCGGTTTGGCGACGATCCGCGCATTTATGTGACGTCACCTCAGAGATTTGTCGGTGACAGTAACGGTCGTGTCAAGGAGGTTTGCACCGTTACGGTGGAGTGGGCCAAAAATGAAGGTGGCGCTTTCGTGCCCAAAAACATACCGGGGACGGAAAAAACCTACCCTGCCGACCTGGTGCTTCTTGCGATGGGCTTTCTCGGGCCCGAAGCGAATGTGCTGACACAACTCGGTGTGGAAGTTGATGCGCGCTCCAATGCCAAGGCGGAGTTTGGCCGGTTCTGCACGAATGTTCCCGGTGTATTTGCGGCCGGAGATTGCCGGCGCGGCCAGAGTCTTGTGGTCTGGGCCATTAACGAAGGGCGCGGAGCCGCGCGTGAATGCGACCGCTTCTTGATGGGCGAAACCCATTTGCCCTGAGCGCATGAGAATTCTGCACGACCGACCAAGCGCCGTGTAAGTTTCATTGCATTTTTGTCTTCCAACGTACTCGCCGCAAAGTGATCCATCGCTCACCCGAGCTCCCGGCACGGCCCGGGCGCTCCTTTGCTGTCGCTGCGGATGCGCGTGCGTAGTATCTCGGGCGTTCGATCCCGGTGGCGTTTTTTGTCAATTGTAACAATTTCGTCATTGCCTTTGGTATTTCTCGCCCGAAAAAAGGCCGCAGGCCGGTCTTGTTTCCGAAGAGGCAGCTTGGCACTGGTCTTGCTGCTCTGACCTTGTAAACAGTCACCAGGTGGATCGCGCAATGAACAATCTCGCATTTCAACCATCGAAGGCAGCCAAAGCCCCCGGCGAAACCGCCACAGGAGAAGGTGGTTCATATGCCAGAGAGTTGCGCGCTCTGGGCCAGGCGCTGGAGGCGCGGCACCTTGTTACGCTTGATCTGGTTGCCGTTGCAGATGTCTACGCGATTCGGGGAAAAGCGCGCCCACCGAAGGATGTATATTCAGAAGCGACGTGCTTGAAATTCACGCTCGGCAAAGTCTGGTCCGTAATTACCGGCAAGGATCGAGACAAGAGGGATTTTGAGACGCTCGAGGCCCGTTATAGCCTGGACGATATTGCGCAGTTGGATCGACTCGGCCAATCAAAACGTATGAGTGCACAGGGTACGCCTAACCCCAACTCGCTGTCGCAGATTCTCCGCAGCGCGGGTTCGTATCTCGACTTGAAACAAAGCAGTTCGTTGATAGGTATCTCGGTCCAGGAACGATGGGTGGCAATTCGCTACCAGAGTTCGGATGGGCAGCCCCAGGAAACCAGGGAAGACATTGAGTACTTCTACGACTACTGGGTCAAAATGTATCTGCGCCGGAGTAACCGGCCCTCTTTGTTGACTCCTACCGAACCGACGGCTTCCGGAATTTGGAAGCAAATCAGGGATCTTTACGAGTTACCCGCCAGGCGTTGAGGGCGGCCCCAAGTGCCGACGCAATCCGTTCAAGTCCGGTTGTAGTTGCTGGTTGCGGAGCTGATCACGCAGAAACTGAAGCTGCTGCTCGCGTTGCAATGCTCTGATCTGTTCCTGCCTGCGAAAGGTGTCTTGTTCGCGCGCGATTTGGTTCAGCTGAAGCTCGTTTTGTAACCGGTTGAGCTGCCGATCATTGTTCAGTTGGTCGAGGCGGCCCTGCATGCGATGGAATTGCTCAGGACGCTCCAGTTGTGTTTGTTGGCGCTTCAGTTGATCTAGCCGCCGTTGGGCTTCATCCAATCTCTGAGCGCGGCGCAGGCTTTCAAGCTGCTCGCGCCGACGCAGCTCGTTGAACTGTTCCTGTTGAGTGGCTTGGATTTGCTCTTGGCGGATCTCGTCAAGCTGATCGCCGGCCCGCGCGACACTGCCGAGTCGCGCGTCGCCGGCTAGAGTCGCGCACGCGAAGAAGAAAACGATCCATTTTGTCATCAGAATTATAATAATCACAGGAACGCGCTTGGAATTCAACCGTTAAGGACAAGGGCTGAAAAGCGCGCGGGATGGAAAGTCGTGGCGTTTCGAAGGTAACGCCCCGGCATCTATTTTCGTTTTTGTTCCGGTGAAGGGTCTCCTCCTTTTGTTTGCCCGGGGGATTTAGTTCGTGGCATGTCCCCTGCTGCTCCTGGCGCGCGGTCATTGAGCGTGACTCCGAGTTTTTGCCCTGTTTCCTGATCGAGGGTGCCGGTCGCCTTGACGTTCTCTGCTTTTTGGAACGAGCGTAAAGCCTGGCGGGTGTTGGGCCCCATCAACCCGTCGATCGGTCCTGGATCGTGGCCTTTCTCCTTAAGGGCTTGCTGGACCTCCTTGACGGTCTCCCGAGAATATTTCTGCCGCTCTTGGGCACCCATTTGCTGGCCTGCGGGAGTTCCGGCTCTGTCTTGCTGTTTTACTGCATCATCTTTTTGCCGGCCGGTCTGTGCTCCCGTCTTATCTTGTTGTTTCCGTTGCGCATCGTCCTTCTGCTTTACCGTGCCGGGTCGATCGCCCGGGGCCCCAGGAGTTGTGGGCTGCTGAGACCATGTCGGACCAACGGTCAGCCCGACCGTCCCGGACAGCACGATCGTTGCCAGCAAGGTTCTTTTGCTTTTGTTCATGCGCCGTCTCCTTCCTTTGAGAGATTGTTTGAGGCGTTACCTTCGCGGAGTAGAGGTTGAGCAATGGACGTGCCACAGGAACTCTACGGGAATCGCGCTCGAGTTTCATCGCGCGCCGCATTATCGATGGACGCGCTTTCAAAGAGTTTCAACTGAAGTTCGTTCTCCTTGGGCGCGCTTCTCCGAAATGGGACAGGCGGGTTGAAAGCAGATCAGGCGTGAGTTCTGCAAGTTACTTTGAGTCAAAAGTGAAACAAAGACAGGCACAAATTGTCCCTTTTTTAGCTCACAAATCTTATTCCTTCGGCAACCTTATGACCCCGGTGGGCTCTCGTCCTTAGGCGATACTGCGCAGCGCCGGCATTACTTCGCGCGCAAACAGATCGACCGAGCGGAGACATTCTTCGAGAGACAGATCGCCAAAAGCAAACTGTCCGAGGAGGTAATTTACTTGTGCTTGAGTGACTTGCGATTTAAGAAAAGCCGTTACGGTCGCGACATTCCCGGCCACCGCTTGACCCGAACTTGCCATGGAATCGAAATCGGGGGGTCGGGGGTGTGCCGGACTGGTGCCATGAAGATGAAACAGATGATTGAAACTACCATGCCAGACCGGATACGCTCGCCGGGCGCACCGCAGGGCCTCCTCGTCACTTTCGGCGATTACTATGAATCGGCTCAAGCCCATTTTAGGAAGTTCGTGAAGCTGTCGTCCTGTGGCGCGCCAAACTTCACGGTAACGCTCCGTGAATGCTTGCGTTTCACTGGCCGTATCCAAACTTACGATATTGAGGGCGCGACGGGCGGCGCGCTCGGCGCTCGCCGCCGAATGCACCCCATACCAAAGCGGCGGGTGGGGTTTTTGCAAAGGTTCGAGCTCAACGGGTACGGCTTCGAAAGAAAAGAATCTGCCGTGAGCATCGATCAGGCGGCGCGATAGCCCCTGGAGAATGATGTCGAGCGCTTCTGCGTAGATCGGCTCCGCGTTAGCCGGGTTCTGACCATAAAACGCAATCTCGATAGCCGACGATCCACGACCGAAACCGATTTCGAGTCTGCCGCCACTTAGTTGATCCAGCATGCAGATTTCTTCGATGAGACGCAGCGGATGGTGCAGTGGCAAGGCATAAACCAGCGGACCAAAGCGAAGCCGGCGTGTTCGTTGAGCCACGGCCGAGAGAAAAACACTCGGTGACGGCGCCATGCCGAGGGGGGTCGCGTGGTGCTCTGCCACATGATAGGCATAAAACCCGGCTTGATCGTACATCGCGATCAATCGTAGGCGTGCTTCGTAGAAATCCTGCAAGGCAAGATCGTTACGGTCCAAGTGATCGAAGACGCCGAATTCCACGTGCCGCTCAACTCCGTTCGTTTTTTGCCGCAGATCCGTAACGCGGCGATCTCCGACTAGGTTGGAAATCATGAGCGGCAAAGCGCTCTACCCATGATTCATTGGTTCAGGCACACTAACACGATTGGCCTCGCCAAGTTAAACCCTGGCCTACTTACGGTTTGTCCGATCGAGATACTTAGCGTTTGCGTTCCGGCGGCCGTGCGTGATCCGGGACTTGCTCAAGGACGAAATAGCTGGAAGCAACGAAACGGTAGCGCTGATCTAGGAACTTAGACCGGCTTGCTTCATCATACGCCAAAACCAAGACTCGCTTTTCG
>CAYPHJ010000132.1:5517-10975 GCA_964410485.1 uncultured Syntrophobacteraceae bacterium | reverse complement strand
GTGCCTTCGTGGTGAACTCTTTTTCCCATTTGGTTGCGGCTCTGCCGCGCTGGGTTCTTCGTGACCTTCGTGGTGAGGTCTCTGTTTTACTTTGGCTGCGGCTTTGCCGCGCTGGGTGCGGCGGTGTTTTTCGAGGACTCGCCCAATGCACCAAAGGCAAGAAAGCAGCGAAACATTTGAATTAACAGAATCATTGGAAGGAGGCAGTGTAATGGCAAACTATCAAACCCTCTTGGTCGACAAGAATGACGGAGTGACGACGATCACCTTGAATCGTCCCGAGAAACGCAACGCAATGAGCCCACAGCTACATCGTGACATGTATGATGTGCTCACGGACCTTCGCTACGACAAGGAAAGCCGGGTCATAGTCATCACGGGTGCGGGGGAAAGCTTTTGCGCCGGGCAAGACCTCAAGCAATACTTTATAGAGATGGATTCGCAACCCGACCGCGTGCGCGACGAAGTGCGAGAGAAGTCACGCCAGTGGCGAAACACGATGTTGCGCAAAATGCCTCAACCGGTGATCGCGAAAATCAACGGCTGGGTCTTTGGCGGTGGATTCACTATCGTTACCGGCTGCGACATTGCCATTGCTGCGGACGACGTGCAATTCGGACTCTCGGAGGTCAATTTCGGCCATTTTCCCGGTGGCGAGGTGACGATCGTCCTGACCGAGCATCTACAACCAAAGCACGGCCTCTACTATGCGCTAACTGGAAAGACGATGAGCGCCAAAGAAGCAGAACGGATTGGCTTGATCACGAAAGCCGTGCCGCGCGCGCAGCTGGACAAAGAAGTCGCCGATCTTGCCGATAATCTAAAAGAAAAGGCCCCTTCGGCACTGAACGCGGTCAAAGAAGCATGGTACTACACATTTTATTCCCATCCCGAGGTGGCTTACGAAATTTCCGGCCTGATTTCCGACAAGGCAAAGCAGCAGATTGGTGGACGCCCTGGATTGCAGCAGTTCGCGCGCAAGGAATACCGTCCTGGGCTCGGAGCGTATAAGTGGGAAGATAAAAAATAGGTTGAGGTTGAGGCTAAGGCTAAGGCTGAAAAGGACATCCCTCGCCCCTTTGGGAGAGGGAAAAAGGGTGAGGGCAGGACCCGGAGCGAAAAATGGATTTTAGATTGCCTGAAGAGTTGCAGATGCTGAAAGACACGGTGCGCCGGTTCGTGGACAAAGAGCTGATACCGATCGAGATGCACTCGATCGAAGATATGGAGCTGAAGCCGGAAATTCGTGAGCGCCTGGAGCAAAAGACCAAGGAGATGGGGCTGTGGATGTTTGACGTACCCGAAGAGTACGGCGGAGGCGGACTGGGTAGTCTTGCACAAGTCCTCGTTTGGGAGGAATTGGCGCGCACCATTGCGCTACCGTCACGCGGTCAAGGTATCTTCGGCCCGGAGATCCGGCCGATCTTGTACGCCCTCAATGACGATCAAAAGAAGCGTTTCATGGATCCGATCCTGCGCGGCGAGAAAAAGCTTTGCTTCATGCAGACGGAGCCGGATGCCGGATCGGATCCGGCGTCGATGAAGACGCGTGCTGTACGCCAGGGCGATTACTATATCGTCAATGGCACGAAGCGGTTCATTACCGGCGCCGGCACCGCCGATTTTGGCCAACTAATGGTAGTAACGGACCCTGCCAAAGGTGCCCACGGGGGCATCTCTTGCTTCATGGTGGATATGAAGGCGCCGGGACTGCGGCTTGTCACGAAGTACAAAACAATGATGGGCGAGGAGCCCTGGGAGATCACCTTTGACGACATGAAAGTGCCGGCGGACAACCTGGTGGGCAAGGAAGGAGAGGGTTTCAAGCTAGCGCAAAAGTGGCTCGGCATCGGCCGTCTTAAACACGGCGCGCGCGCCCTGGGCATAGCCGAGCGCTGCATCGAAATGGGTTCGCGCTACGCGAAGCAGCGAGTCACGTTCGGCAAGCCGCTTTCGGAGCGCCAGGGAATCACTTTCAAACTGGCCGACTCTTACGTTGAGCTGCATGCGGCCCGGCTGATGGTATATCAGGCTGCCTGGAAAAACGACCAGAGCGAAGACATTCGTAACGAGGCATATATGGCGAAGCTTTATGCGGATGAAATGTCGTTTCGCGTCGTCGACCGCGTACTACAAATTCACGGCGGGATCGGCCTGACACTGGACTTGCCGCTGGCGAAGTGGTTTGTCGATCAGCGCAGCCGCATGATCACCGAGGGAGCCTCAGAGGTCATGCGCATGGTCATCGCCCGTGAAGTGCTTAAACGGTACAGTTGAACCGTTAGTTCCAACCGTTCCAATCGTTCCAGCTGTTTCAGTCGTTTTGACCGTTGCAACAATTGAAACGGCTGGAACGGTTGAGTATGAAAACGACTGGAACCATTGGAACTGCTGGAACGGTTGAAACTACTTGCTGAATGACAGCTCCCAGCGATTGCCATCCGGATCGAAAACGTTGATTGAATAATTGATGCCATCGCGATGTGGGCGCACTTTTTCTATCGTGGCCCCTTTCGCTTGCAGTGCCTTGAGCGCCGCGTCTTTTTCTTGCCAGGGGATGTTCACCGTGTGGTGCGGGTCGACGTCGCGCGTTTTGATGGACGCATCGAATAGGTGCACTTCGAAGTTGCCGAGCCGCACGTCAACTTCTTTCACATGCCCGCTCTTAATCTGCTCTTCGGTCGGCTCAATCGTGCGCACGATTTCGCCGCCCATCACCCCTGTGTAAAAATCCACGGCCTTGTTTAGATCTTTGGCGCTCATGGCGAAAGTCTTGAGACCTTTGATGTCGAACATGTCCATTACTCTCCTTCGATCCGACGATATTTGCCGAGGGCAATCTTTGTCAAGCCGCGGATATGTTGAATCAGCGAACCCGCGGGGAAGGGCAACCCCCTCGTTACGCGCTTCGCGCTACTCGGGGCAACGGACCTCTGATCCGAACTTCCCGAGTAGCGACTTTTGAAGTCGCGTACCCCTCGCCATGGCTCCTGCGGAGCCTTCTCGGGGAATCGGATAACACCACCGACCCCCCCGAGTGGTGCGCAGCACGTATCGAGGGGTATGCGCTTTGGCTACTCCGGGGAATTCAGGGTTCAAGACCGTTGTCCCGAGTAGGTTCCGCAGGAACCGTAACGAGGGATGCTGGACTAACGGCATTATAATGCCCGTTCGGCTCCCTTTCCTATCACCAACGGCTCAAATTGTCTTCGACCGGAATGCAACTCCCGATGAAACCGGTACCCCTCGCTATGGCTCCTGCGGAGCCTACTCGGGGAATCGGATAACACCACCGACCACCCCGAGTGGTGCGAGCACGTATCGAGGGGTATTGCAACCTAAGAAGGCCGCTACTCGCCGAGTCCGACCGCCCCGAGTAGGTTCCGCAGGAACCGTAACGAGGGATGCTGGACTAACGGCATTATAATGCCCGTTCGGCTCCCTTTCCTATCACCAACGGCTCAAATTGTCTTCGACCGGAATGCAACTCCCGATGAAACCGGTACCCCTCGCTATGGCTCCTGCGGAGCCTACTCGGGGAATCGGATAACACCACCGACCACCCCGAGTGGTGCGAGCACGTATCGAGGGGTATTGCAACCTAAGAAGGCCGCTACTCGCCGAGTCCGACCGCCCCGAGTAGGCCGTAAGGCCGTAGCGAGGGACATTCTTATTTTGCCATCCGCCGCCGGTACGAACCCCAGTCTTTCCGCGCCGCCTGTTTCAGTTCGTCGATGTTTCCAGCGATCAACGCTTCCTTCTTTTTGCGGCTCCAGTTCTTGATCTGCCGCTCGGCAGCCTTCGCTTCCTCGCGCGTCGGAAATTCTTCGAACCAAACAAGCCGAACCCGCAACCGCGTCGCAGTGATCCGGCGACGGCTCCCGCTTCGTGCTGGGATATGCGCCGCTCCACATCGTCGGTATGGCCGACGTAATACGACCCGTCGGAGCAGCGCAACATATAGGTAAAAAAAGGCTGAGCCATGACTGTTTGGACTCGGCTCTTTGCCTATCACTTATGGCGTAATTTGTCGTCGAGAAAATCCCGAGTCCAAACTGAACCGGACCCCCTTGCTACGCGGCCTAAGAAGGGCGCTACTCGGGGACACGGGTTGGATTACACACCTGGAGAACGAGCAAAGGCGGTCAGAGGGTACTCAGATAGGTGTACAGCTGTTTGACCTTGCCCTACGTACTGATCAGGGGCCCTCTCTCGATCCGCATATGTTTGGTTCATCTTCTTATTTGCATGGTTTAGCTACGACATTGCATAAAAACGCTTCGCGTTCTCGCTGAGGATTTTTTTCTTGGCGCTCACCGATAGATCCGGGCGCTCTAAGAATTCGGGAATATCTTTGCCGAATTCACCGACCTCGCGTTCATGCGGGAAATCGGTGGGGTACATCACGTAGTCTTCGCCCATCTCGCGCACGACAACGTCGAGTATCTTCTCATCGGTCTCGCAGGTCACGTAAATATTTCCGCCCTTGAAATACTCGCTTGGCAGCTTGCGGAGCGGAAAATGCTTGCGTTTCCGATCGATATGAAATTTTTCATCCATGCGCTCCATCATGTACGGAATCCAGCCTGAGCCGGCCTCGAGAAATCCCATTCTGAGCTTGGGAAACAGATCGAAGATGCCGTCTAGCACGACGCTTGTCAGCTGGATCATCTGGGCTATGGGATGCTCGAGAGTGTGAATCATCGACATGGTCTGCAGAAAGTCGAATCCCAGGCCGCGACTGACGGCGCCGTGAACTGCCAAAGGAACATTGAGCTTCTGCGCCTCCTCGTACAGAGGATAAAAGTCAGCATGACCATATCCCTTGTTCAACATGGTAACGGCGGGTAGAACACCTCCCACCATCTTCTGTTCCGTCACCGCCCTGCGCAGTTCGGTGACCGCTTGCTGCGGGACATGAACCGGCAACAAAGCCACACCTAGTAGACGGCTATCAACTTTACAGTAGCGATCGTAGAGCCAATTGTTATAAGCACGGGCCGCCTCGCACGCCCAGTCGGAATCCTGGATCAGGCCGAAAGCGAGGCCAGCCGTTGGATAGAGTACGGCAGCGTCGATTTTTGATTCATCGAGGAAGCTAAGCCAAACCTCTGCCGATGTCCGGCTAACTTTTTCCATCCCACGTACAAATCCGCGCGGCCAGCCGTCGAGGGAAGGGAAGATCGAAAACACTCCCGAACGTTTATGTCCCTTATATGGACCTTCGAAATACTCTACGAGCTCGGCGTCTTGCTCCAGTACATGGCCGTCCGCATCGATGACATGAATGGCTTCCATGAATTCACCTCCTTGAGTTTCGAGGAAGCGAATAGAATCGCTTCCCTCGGCGTTGCTTACATGGCAAGTCTATGCGAGTCAAGGTAGCGAAAACAGGTTCAGGTTAAGGCCCGGGTTAAGTGAGAAGGAACGCGTCCGAGCTAAACCTTAACCTTAACCT
>CAYPHJ010000132.1:0-5417 GCA_964410485.1 uncultured Syntrophobacteraceae bacterium | reverse complement strand
TCACATGCCAGGTGGACGAAGACCTGCCGTATATCGTGCAATATGTCGGCGAGGATAACTTGATCGTCGGGTCGGATTACACACATCGGGACCCATCGATGGAACTGGAATTTCGCAAACTGTTACAGGAGCGAGCGGATAGAGGAGAGCTGGCTCAATCTGCAGTGCACAAGATCCTCTACGACAATCCAAAGAGATTCTACGCCCTTTAAGCCAGACACTGAAGCGGTTGTCGGTCATTGGTCAACGGTCAATTTATATTTATAAGGAGGCAAACATGGCACGTATTCGTCACCTTGCTATTCTCACAGAGGATGTAGAGAAGCTCGTAAAGTTCTATACGAAAACCTTTGGGCTCAAAATTGTTCCCGGCGTCGGCACAGCGACCTATCTCTCGGATGGTTACATTAATCTGGCCATCATTCCTATTGGACCGGAGCGGGAGATTGAAGGGCCACAGCTGAAGCCTGGAATCAATCACTTCGGTTTCGAAGTGGAAGATGTGAGTTCTGTTCGCAGGGCATATCAGGAGCTCAACGCCACCGACGGAATCGACAAAAGGCCGCCCAATCGGGAGGCGGAGTACCGGCTACACGACCCCGACGGCAATCCAATCGATCTATCGCAACACGGCTGGCCAACTTAGTAATTCGTTCAAGTCGTTCAAAACGTTCAAGCAGTTCAAATCGTTGTCGCCGGATCAAACGGTTTGAACAGAGCGTAGCGATTGAACGGCTTGAACGATTTGAACCAACAATATTGCCGATGCGCTACGAGCTATACTACTGGCCGGAAATACAGGGGCGAGGTGAATTTGTCCGGCTTGCCCTCGAAGAGGCGGACGCACAATACATCGATGTCGCTCGTGGCAGCCGTGGTGTTTCGGCGCTGATGCGTTTTCTCGAAGGCCGGTCGCTAGACCACCCACCTTTCGCGCCGCCTTTTCTGAAAAGCGGTAAGCTCGTCGTTGCCCAAACGGCGAACATCTTGCTCTTTCTCGGACCGCGTCTTGACCTGGTACCGAAGACCGAATCGACCCGCCTATGGGCGCATCAGTTGCAGCTGACAATCGCCGACTGGGTGGCTGAGGTGCACGATACGCATCATCCGATTTCGAGCGGCCTCTATTATGAAGAGCAGAAGCGAGAAGCCAAGCGGCGCTCGGCCAACTTCCGCGATGAGCGTCTGCCGAAGTTTATGGGCTATTTCGAGAGGCTGTTAAAACATCATCCGAAAGCATCGAACTATCTTTTCGGTAAAGCAGTTTCTTATGTCGATCTCTCTTTGTTTCAGATGATTGCCGGCTTGCGCTATGCGTTCCCGCGCGCCATGTCGCAGTTGGAGCGCACGCATCCGCGACTGGCGAGCCTCCACGACCGCATCGAAGCGCGGCCGCGGATTGCCGCGTATCTCTCATCGCCACGCCGCTTGCCTTTTAACCAGCAGGGTATCTTCCGTCACTACCCGGAGCTGGACGGGTGAGAGGATAGGTTCAGGTTAAGGTTGAGGTTTAGGGTGAAGGTAGATTTTACGCAGCCAGGTTAGTCCTTACTTTCACTTTGCGGTTTTGCGATCGGTGCAGCCGTGGTAAAAACGCCGATGCTGGTGGGGCGGCGAAAACGAACGGCAGCCCATTCCGACGCAAGCACCGCGAGCGCCAGCGTGATGCCCGCGACGTCGGTGATCCAAGTAAAAATAAATCCCTCGCCCGCTGCCGGTATAAGTAATGCCAGGGAAGCGGCGCCAAGAAGCACCCTCTTGACCGAACCGAGATCCCGAACAAAATAGCCCGTCAGGGTCATGCCAAGGAGTAACGCGCCGATCAGCGCCGTGACGCTTGCAAGCACAACGTCACCAACGTTGCCCTTGAGTAAAAGCGCCGGCGAGAAGACGAAAAGGAACGGCACGACATACTTGACCGCCCCGAAGCGCATTGCGTGAACCGCAGTCCGCATGGGCGATGATTGAGCGATCGATGCAGCGGCGAAAGCTGCCAGAGCGATCGGCGGTGTCGTCATCGACGCCATGCCGAAGTAAAAGATGAAAAGGTGAGCGGCCAGTACGTCGATCCCCAACTGTGCCAGTGCCGGTCCCACCAGCACGGCCAAAAGCACGTAGACAGCGGTGGTCGGCATGCCCATCCCGAGAATCATGCTGACCAGAGCCGTGAGGAACAACAGATAGAGAACATTGCCTCCTGCGATACTCACCAACCCGTGGGAGAGGATAAAACCCAGACCGCTGACCTGAACGACACCTACAACCAGACCAGCAAGAGCCACGGTTGTGCCCAACTCCAGCATAGCCCGGCCGGTTCCTATCAGCGACTCCAAAACCCACCACGGACGCGCCCGCAGTGCTCGCTTGAAAAATCCCAGTACGAGAGAAGCGAGAACGGCATAAACGCCGGCCGTTCCAGGTTCGCGGCCCATGATAAACAGCCCATAAATGAGCACGCACAGCGGAACAACGAAGAGCCAACCGTTCAAGAGCAACGGCCGCAAGGCAGGCAGTTGTTCCGGCGGCAGGCCTCTTAAACCCAACTTTCCTGCTTCGAGATCCACTTGTGTAAAAATGACGATGTAATACAGAACCGCCGGGAGGAGAGCCGCAACAACCACTTCGCGATAGGGAATCGCCAAAAATTCGGCCATCAGGAACGCCGCTGCCCCCATGATCGGCGGCATCAACTGCCCGCCGGTGGAGGCTGCAGCCTCGATTCCACCCGCGACATGTGCGCGGTAGCCGGTCTGTTTCATCATCGGAATTGTCAGAATGCCTGTTGTGGCGACGTTGGCAACGCTGCTGCCGGAGATCGTGCCAAAAAGGCTCGACGCGACGACGGACATCTTTGCAGCTCCGCCACGCTGCCGTCCAAACATCGCCATGGCAAAGTCCGTCAACAGTTTCCCAGCCCCGATGGCAAAGAGAATCTGGCCAAAGAAGATGTAAGGCAGAACTACGAACGCGGCGACACTTAAAGGTAGACCGAACAGGCTGTTTGCATCCGTATAGAGATAATTGACCAGACGATCCCAGGGGACCCCTGTGCCTCTGAGCTCTCCCGGGAAGAAATCAGCGTAGCGCGCGTACAACAGAAAAAAAGCTCCCACGCCGACCAAAATCCAGCCGACGGTCCGGCGCAGCGCCTCGAAAATCAAAACGACTGCGATGACTGCAAGCGCGATCCGGTGGGGATCGGGATCACCCATGCGGCGCAACACTTCGGGAAAGAAAAATGTCACGTAAAGACCAACGGTGAGTCCCAGCACGGAAAATAACACGTCATACCACGGAACCCGGTAGCGATCGGCAGAGTTTGACGGCGGAACGCTAATGAAAACAGCTGCAAGAATCAGCCCCAGGAATAGCCCGAGGTACTGTTCCCGCATGATGGCCAGGCCGAAGTAGAACGGCAAGTCGGGTACGAAAAAAAGGCCGGACAGGGGAATTGCAGCCAAGAGGAGTTTTTCCAAGAACCCGGCGAGCCCGTGAAGAGATCTAAATTTTGTCAGCTCGCCCTCAACAGCCATGCTTCCCCCTCGATGGCAATCTACCAATACATAACGCTTCGCTTCTGGCGCATTGCGCTGAGACGCGGCGCTATTTTAGGAAAGGCAGCTCGCCGCGTAGCAAAGCTTCCTGATTGCGCTCCATTTCCCCACTCCACACACCCATTTCCTTGTAAAGCTTTATAACTCCGGGGTGGTAGGGAATAGTAGCGGTCCGCTGGACAAACACCTCAGGTCGCCACCCGCGAAGCTGGGGATGAATAGGCTCGAGCTCTTTCCAATGATCCGCCCATGTCTTGACAAGCGTATATGCTACTGTATCGGAGATATGAGTAGGAGCCACTATGGCGATACCATACGCCCAGAGCGGAGTTTCCGCCTTGAGGCCAGCGGGGCCGGGCGCGCGGGCAATTACACTACCTCCCGGCATGATACCCTGAGCGACTCTGAGGCCTTCTGGATCTTTGCCGGCAGGTATAAAACGCACGCCTATCCGCGCATCCGCTTCACTGACAATACCCATGCCCACTGCGGCAACCGCGGCGTCTACACGCCCGTCCATGAGGGCACGCACACCAGCCGTAACTTCCGGAACCGGTACCGGAACAATATCCTTTGGGCTCATGCCTGCAGTAGCCAAGGCCGTAAGGCCAGCGAGTATGTTGGAAGGGAATGCCGGAAAATCCCACGTCAGCCGTCTGCCTTTAAGGTCGGTCATAGACTTGATCGGTGAATCGGCCCGAACGAGAATGCCGGCGGCGAGATTGGTACCGATTTTTAACAGGCGCACGTTAGAGTGCTGAACATAAGGGGGCTTCATTTCGGGGGAGCCTGCGGGGAGGGGCCTCGGGGTGAGCTTTCCGGTGTATGCCTGCCACCCGTCGATCACGTTTATAATGCCGATCTCAGGTCTTCCTTCCCGGTTCATTGTCGTGAGCCAGGCCGGCGGTCCGGAGAAAGGCTGCACGATGACTCGAATCGGACCGTGGTCGGTCGCTACTTTACCCAGCCCTGTACCCACCGCATTGAAAACTGTTCCGACCGCGTGGGTGCCAAAATTGACACTCCGCGGTAACTCCGCCGGCGCGCCGGCAAAGGCCCGGCTCGAACCTAGAGCTGGCAGCACCACGACAGCAAGAACCGCGCTGCACAACGATGCGACCCGCCCGCAAGACAACCAAACGTTCATGATTTCTCCTCCGCTGCCATTCTTTTAATTGACATCTCTTCGCCCTCTCCGAGCTGGCACCTGCTAGTTAGTTGATTGAATTCTGTCTATCATCAATGTTTTATTTTACATATGGCCGATTCTCCCGATTCTCCGCGCGATCATTATGAGCACGATCGAAATCAAACTGACAATGAGCCCGAGTGACGCCATGGGACCGAAATAACCGTCCGAATAAAAATTAAACAGCAGTGGGCCCAGCGGCTCCGACCCCGGCGAATAGAGGAAGATCGACGCGCTGAACTCGCGCAAAAAAATCGTCGCCAAAAGAATCCATCCGGCAATAAACCCGGGCCGCAAAAGGGGCAGGAGCACGCGGCGGAAAGTTGCGAGGAAACCGGCACCGCAAGCCTTGGAGGCATCTTCCAACTCGTCGTGAATTTGCACAATGGTGCTTGTCATTGCGCGTAACCCGTAGGGAAGAAAGCGCGTGACGTAAGCAATCATCAAAATCCACATTGTGCCGTAGATCGGCAGCGGAATGTAAACGTACACCCAGAGCAAACCGATAGCCAGCGCGGTTCCCGGAAATGCCCAAGGTATGAAAGTCAGCGCCTCGATCAAACCACGTCCTTTGGTCTTGGTCTTGGTGGTGATGTACGCGGTGATGGCGGCGAGCAGCATGCAGGCGGTTGCGCCGAAGACAGCCAAAAAAATGCTGGTCTGAAGGGCTCGGT
>CAYPHJ010000131.1:0-10996 GCA_964410485.1 uncultured Syntrophobacteraceae bacterium | reverse complement strand
ACAGCCTCCGAGCCCTGGGTTCGAGGTTCAACCGCCTCAATTATCTACTTCGCTAGTCGGGAACTCTCGACCTTCGCCTCTAACGGGAACCCCAAGCCGTGGGACGGGATCCGGGTTGGGCTACTTTTTTTCCGGAGTGGAAAAGGTGTCCCTTAATTTGTGTCGCATCGCTAGCTCGCCTCCCGGTAGGGTGTCGAACTTGGTCGTCCCGTCCATTTTTTCGAGTATCAGCCGCCCTTCGGGATCTTCATGCATCGACAGAAGAATCTTCTGCAAGCGGTTGGCCACGCTGGGCGGGAAATCTCTTCGGATAGAAAGAAGATGGCGTGGCAAGGTATCGGTTTCCGCCAAGATGATCATGTTGGATTTTTTTTTCTCGTCAAGAGCGGCATAGTCGTCGTTGCTAAAAGCTCCGGCCGCCGCCTGACCTGTGAGGACCAGATCGACGAGTTTGTCCTGCGCGTATGCAAAAATGTAACCGACTTCACCGGGAGCAACCTTCGCTCCGATTCCGGGTTTTTGCGAAAGTTTGAAACCTCTCTTGGAAAGCAACAGTCGCGGAAGAAAATAGCCTGAAGTCGATCCGGGATCTTCAAATGCGATGATCTTTCCGCGTAGGTCGTCGAGCCGCTTCGTTTCGCTGTTTCGCTGCGTGAAAATAAGGGCGTGGTATTCTGCCATACCCCCTTTCCAACGCCTCAGGAGAAACTTCCCGGCGCCGTACACATTATTGATTAAGTAGGTAGGGTAGGGACTCTCCATGTAGAAATCGACTCTCCTCTCGGTGAGAAGACTGGCGAGCCGAAACTGGGTAGGGACGACAACAATCCTCGCCTCCGTTTGCGAAGGAGAGGAAAGCCTCCTCGCCACATAGTGGATAAAGTCCCGAAAATACGCCTCGATTTCTGTCTGGTGAATTTCCGAGGCGATTCCTAGAGTAATCGTCTTTAGTTCCGTTTTTCGAGGAGCTTGCGCCGCCACGCTGGAGGCCAGGAGGACGTCAATGAGAAGGATGGTTATTGCAGAAACGACGGCGAATCTACGCATATGTACCCTCCTGATGGGGGAACCCAGCCTTTCTTACTGCGAAGCGGTGATCCGCGCAAGCAGCGTAAAGCGGCGGCAAGCATGCCGGTCTTCTCGTCGCCGATACTTGTAAACCATGTGCGACATTACAGTCACACGGAGTGCGGTCTGGCGATATCACGCGCGCGCCGCTGGGATTCGCGACAAACTCGATGAAGTATTTTTTCCCCTCAGCCCGGGTTCCACCTCGGCCTTTTACCGAGAGTAAAAAGTTTCCAAGAGCCTGCGCCGCATGACTACCTCGCCTCCGGGTAGAGGGTCGAACTTCGTGGTCTCGTCGGTGTTGTACAAGGTTTTCCGACCTTCGGCATCCTCATGCATCGAGAGTAAAATCGTTTGGAGTCCGTCGGCCACTTCGGGGGCCAAGCTTGTTCGGACTGACAAAAGGTGGCGTGGTAGAAGCTCCGTCTGGACCAGCACGGCGATGTTTGATTTTTTCTTTTCATCGAGCATGGCATAGTCATGATCGCTAAATGCTCCGGCCGTCACCCGATTGGCAAGAACGAAGTCAACGACACCGTCGTGAGACCCGGCAAAGATAAATCCGATCTCATCCTTGGAGACCGTCGGTCGCGCTTGAGTCCTTTCGGAGAGTTTGAATCCATTTCTTTGAAGGAAGAGCTTCGGCAGAAAATGGACATTGTTAATCACATACGTGGGGTAGGGACTTTCCATGTAGAAGTCAACCTGTTTCGCCTCAAGTGCCTTTGCGAGATCCTCCCAAAGGCCGGCAGAGCGGCTCAGGAGGGCCGTGCTTTATTAACAACTGAAACTGAACGCGAGTCGCATGGGGGAGGACAGTTTTGTCGTTATGGTAACCTGGTGATCCTCCCCTCACCACCAGACGGGTAGTCGCTTGCCCGGACCGCCCCACCCAGGCCGTCCTCGATATAATTCCGCAGGGCCTGCTGATAGGTCACCCCCAGTGTGGTGAAAGGAGCACCCCGAAACGGGTATTGGTCACCTCCGCGCGCTAGAAAGTCAATGGTGGCGATCGTCAGACTTGGGCCAGCCAGCACCACGCCGCCAGAGACAATGACCGTACCGTTCTCAAGGATCACCTCTAGCACGCGCGATCCGGGGGTTACCACGTTCAGATCAGAGTCCAGCAACTGCGCCGTGCCCGTCGGATCCCACTCAAACTGGAAGCCAGAAATCTGTGCAAACCGCCCGTCAACAGACTCTACCCGCGAAACGGCGTTCTCCAGGATCTCCTTGAACTGTTCACGCGTGATATTCTCCACCACGCTGACGAAGTTCGGGAACGGCAGCATGCTGAAAGTGTCCAGGACACTAAGATCACCTGCCGGGATAATCGAGTCGTTGCGGATACCCCCGCCGTTCTGCAGGGCCACGTCCGGGGGTGAAACTCCGAAGATAAATGCCAGTTCCGCCGCTTGCCACCGGAGCGAGTCGGCGACTAGATTGCCTTCGTTGGTCTCCTCCGTGCGTATCAAGGGTCGCCGCCCATCGAGCTCAACCTCGCTGGTTCCTATGACCGTTGCCGCTAGTTCTTGAAGGGCGTCCGCCAATGGCTCGATCACCAGGCTCTGCATTTGGAGATCAGGTTCCACGGCATCGGGATGATCACCACCCGCCACGCGCATCGGGCCGCTTTTCTCCCCGTCCACCATGACTACATTGCCGAACTTGTCGAAACCCACCACTAACCGGCCTACGTAAGCATAATTTCCCGCGGTAGTAACAACCGGGATGGACTTGCCGGTGCTGTCAGAAGCGAATATGGGGTATGGACCAAATATCGTGTCGCCAGGCACCAGCAGGTCACCGGGATTAGCCAGCACCTCGCCTCCGCCCCCGGCCGCCATCACGTCAATCCCGCGCAGCATAGAGAGCAGCGAAAGGTCTTCCTGAATAGCGCGCTGATGGCTGATCAGCAGGATCTTGTTAATGCCCACGGATTCAAGTTTGTCTACTTCAGCCAGTACGGCTGCCGCCAAGTCTTCAAGGACGATCACGTTACGCGGGCTGGAAATGAAGCGCAGCTCCGGCGTAACAGCGCCGATGATGCCAATTAGCTCGCCGCGCTCCTTGACCACGGCGCTTTTGGCGATCTTTCCTTGGTCGAACAGCGCCTCGAGGCGCGGCTCCGCGGAAAAATCCAGATTGGCGCTCAGGTAAGGGGGCTGGGTCCTGTGGTAACCGTCGATGAAGTCGGCCAGCACGTCAGGGCCGAAATCAAAGTCGTGGTTGCCAATGGCCACGGCACTATAACCGATCAGGTCCATGGCGATGGTATCAAAAAACGGCACACCTCTGTCCAAGCTAATGCCGAATTCCGGCCCAGCCAGGAAATTATCGCCGGACGATACCATGATCACACCCCGTTTGGCCCCAAGTTGCGTTTTTGGAGGTTGGTTCCGTGTGGCGTTCCGCTTGAGTTTGTCTACTAAGGTCTTGAAGCGCGCAACTCCGCCGAAGTCTTCTAGCTCAGGGCCGAGGTTAATCAAGGCTGACTCACTGTCGTTGTTGTGCAGGATGGTGAGCCAGAAATCCACTCGTGGTTCGGGTGCTGCCGCGGCCGAGATGGGGTCAGCTCGAAAGAACAGCAGCGCCACGATCACCGAAACAGCGAGACCGAGGACGCCTCTAGATGATAGTTTAATCATGACTGTCTCCTACGAAAATTTGGCTAGGGGTGGAGAGGGAGTGAAGGGACCCCCAGAGTGGTCACCCGCGTATGCTCCGCAGCGCCGCACCCCCTCGATACGCGATCTCGGAAGATCGCTACTCGGGGACACGGCACCCCCTTCCGATTCCCCGAGTAGCGCGAAGCGCGTAGCGAGGGGCAGAGAAATGCCGAACCTTCTCGATATGGGCATTGGAGGGTGATGGGCTGCCTCCATTTTCATACTCTGTGGGCGAGCGTAAAGATCGTGAAACACTCCACGAATTTACAAACGTTTGTCACGAACAGAGTAGTACAAAGGAATTTTCGTGTGTGTGGTTTAGGTTACTCCAGAGTGTCTTTTCGGACGCTGCTGTTTTAACGAACACCCGGAATGGGACCTTTGTGCATCCGTATTAATCCAAATCAAGGTCGCTAGACAAGAGCGCGGCATGTGCCCGTTCTGGTTTGCAATGAATCCTTTGATGACCCGGGAGGTTGAGAGCGGGAGCTGGTGAAAGGAAATGAATTAATGCGCCAATGGGTGGACCCCGATGAGTCGACTAGCTCTTCGGATGAAATGGGCGGGGCTTGCCCCGGCACCTATCTCTTGTCCCTGCGGTCCAGCTTCACTTGACGGTGTGTAGTTGTTAGCTTACATTAAGATACGTGCGACTTTTGATGGATGCGGATTGCCTGATCAAGCTGGTCAAGGCAGGACTGAAAGAATTGGTTGTGAGCCATGATACAGTTGTCATACCGGAACTGGTTAGGCGAGAGGTCGTAGATGTCGGGAAGAAGAAGGGGCATCCCGATGCAGCTGTGGTGGAAAAAAATATTGTGGCTAAAACATTGCAAGTGGCAGGTCGAGTCTCCTCTGAAAGGACGGGAGATGAGGCCCTTGTGAGAACTTTTCAGAGTGGAAGCTATGACGCCGTGGCCACGGACGATAAGAAATTGGTACGCCTGCTCAAAGCGGCCAATGTCCCTTTTGTTTTGCCGGGTGTTGTTCTTTACTCTCTGCAACACAGAGGGCTCGTTAGCCGGGAAACAGCTCTAAGGAATCTCGATCAGTTGAGTCAATTCATCAGTGATGAGGAATACGGCACAATACGATTGTTACTCGAGGAAAGAAGATGAACGTCAAATCGTTGAGAATTCCGGAGGACATCGAGAAGGCTATTGAGTATGTGGCCAGGTCCGAAAAAATCGAAAAGAGTCAATCACTTCGAAAGCTGACTCGCATCGGGTTCGAGTGCTACGTCGCCAGGTCTTACGAACAGGGAAAGCTCACGCTTCGCGAAGCTGCCAGACTACTAAAGCTCCCTCTCTCCGACACCATGGACATCCTGTCGGAAATGGGAGTCAAAGGGAACATTCGGTCCAGAGACGTTTTGGAGAGCTTGAGAGCCATGAAATGAGGCGTGCTTTAGATGTCGTATTTTCGAAGGGCACCGCGATTCTAACTTGTTTCACCCCGGAATCGCGTTCACCGTATAGGCTCCCCGCTCTTGATCTCGCCGCCAACATTCCGTGGGGTATCTTTTGATTCTCGATCCGCAGAGGAACACCGTAGGTTCTTGACATCCGCTGGATGCGATGCAAAACCCAGTCAAAATAGCGAAGGAACAGGGATCCATGCATCAAATAAAATCAACATCGATGTCCAGGCGGTCTCTGCTGTTACTAGCAGCCGCTACAACGGTATCCTTTGGCTTCTCGCGTATCGCCAAAGCCCAGTCATTATCTTTGAAGGTGAACTACTATAACGATTACGCTCCCTTCAGCTTTTTCCGGAAGGACGGTACCGCGACGGGGATCATGATCGACGCTTTGGACGAGGTGCTTGGCCGCCGCTGCGGCGTTGGGCTTACCCACCGCGGGTTGCCGTGGGAGCACGCGCAACGCGAGGTGAGGGAAGGTAAAGCGGACGCGTTTTGCACCCTCGTGACTGACGTGCGCCGGGAATACGCCAACTTCAGCCGCGAAGAGCTTGTGAATCCAGAACGAGTCGTTGTATTCGCCAAAAACAATCCCAAGGCGGAGGCGATAAGAAAGATAAAAACACAGGATGATTTAAAGAATTTTGGCATCGGGACCTACGCTGGCGATTCGCGACTCGAGACGCTTTTTAAAGGGATGAAAGTTGACATCGCCGCTGACGTGGAACAGCTGCTGCAGAAGATTGTCGCCCAGCATACCGACATTACAGTCACACCGAGCGCGGTTTGGCGATATCACGCACGCGCCGCTGGGATTCGCGACAAACTCGATGAAGTATTGTTCTCGCCTCAGCCGGGGTTTCACCTTGGCATTCGTAAAACATACAAAGGTGTCAGCGCAATTCTTGAAAGGTTCGACAAAGCGGTCATGGAAGCGCGCAAAGACGGCACATTGAGCCGAATAATTGAATCGTATGGCTAGAATCAGCCGGCGGGTTCAGACCTCTGTTCCAGGGCTCCGATCGGTGTCGGATGGAGCCGCTCTTTTATCGCGAATAAAAAGTTTCCAAGAGCCTGCGCCGCATGACTGACTCGCCTCCGGGTAGAGGGTCGAACTTCGTGGTCTCGTCGGTGTTGTACAAGGTTTTCCGACCTTCGGCATCCTCATGCATCGAGAGTAAAATCGTTTGGAGTCCGTCGGCCACTTCGGGGGCCAAGCTTGTTCTGACTGACAAAAGGTGGCGTGGTAGAAGCTCCGTCTGGACCAGCACTGCGATATTTTGATTTTTCGTTGGGGTGACGTTGACGGCGGTGGTAGATCGTCTGTTTGTAAGTAGCGGCAAAGAATTTTCTTGACAGAAAGTATGTACGTGTGTGATAAAGCACATAGGCACCATGGAACGCATCGAATCTACCGACGACGTTCGACGTTGGTTTCTGCAGCAAGCGAGCGAGCTTTGGCCGCTGGCGGCTGGCTCCCTGTCGTTGCGTACCGGGCCGTGTATTCGAGAGAACTGTTCGGCATGCGAGCGCGGAGAGGGCCATGCCAGCTATGCGTTGTACGGCCGCAAGAAAAATCGGCGATTCTCTGTCTACATTCCCGAGGAATTGGTGCCGCTGGTTCAACAGGCGGTGGACAACGGCCGAAAGCTCCAGACGCTGATGCGCGAGGCTGGGGTGCGGTATACCGCAGCTCTAAAGAGGCAACGTGCAGCCGGGACCTCGGTGAGGAAGAGAAAAGCCAGATGATCACGGTTCGCTATCAGCAGCGTACCATTTATGAACCGTTGGCCGTTAATCTCATGGCCGATTACCAGGAGCTTTTGTGGGAGAGCTGGCTCTTAAAGGTGGACAGGTTTTTGGAGGATGAGGATTTAGTCAAGATTGTCAGGGAGGCTTTAGAGAGGCGCCGTCCCCACAGTCGCACGCGGGGACGGCTGGGCACGCCTGCGGAAGTGGTTTTGCGCTTGATGGCGCTCAAGCATCTAAGGAACTGGAGTTATGAGACGCTTGAACGAGAAGTGCGGGCCAATGTGGTGTATCGGGAGTTTACCCGGATTCGGGGCGAGAAGGTGCCGTATTGCAAGACCATGGTGCGTTGGGGGAAAGCTTTAGGGCCCACGGTCACACGAGCGATTCATGAGCGGGTGCTGGATTTGGGGCACCAACGCGGGGTGGTCAGAGGGCGAAAGCTTCGGGTGGATACCACGGTGGCAGAGACCGACATCCATTATCCGACCGACAGTGGGTTATTGGGGGACGTGGTGCGGGTGATGACACGCACGATGAAGCAGATTGAGCGCAAGGTGGGCGATGTGGGAACACGGCTACGGGATCGAACCCGCAGTGTGAAGCATCGACTGATCGAGATTGGGCGCTCGGCGATGCGCAAGAGCGAGGAGGGGGTGGCGAGGCGGACTGAGGCGTATCGGCAGTTGATGGCGACCACCAAAAAAGTGATGGGGCAAGCAAAGAGTTTTTCAAAAGAGGTGGCATTGGGAGTCAAGCAAGCTTCGACACCTCTGGGGCAGGTGCTGATTGAGGGGTTGGCGAACCACCTTGAGCAGATGCACGAATTGGCGGCGCGAGTGCTAAAGCAAACTCAAGCACGCGTGCTTGAGGGGGAATCATCATTACGCGGACAAAGTCTACAGTGTTTTTGAGGTGCATACCGAGGCGATTCGTAAAGGGAAGCTCTCCAAGCCGACGGAGTTTGGCAAGCTGGTCAAGATTCAGGAGGCGGAGCATCAGATCATCACGGACTATGAAGTTTTTGAGAAACGGCCAGCGGATCAGGAGCTTTTGATTCCAGCCGTTGAGAAGCATCGGGAGATTTTTGGTCGGGTGCCGCAGTTGGTGACTAGCGATGCGGTCATTTACCACCGCGCCTTTTGATGAATAGACGCACGAGGCGCGGAAATTGGGGAGAAAATCGATGCGCCGCCTGCTGCCCCTGCTGATTGCCACCTGCGCGCTCGTTGCCGGGTGCGCGACCCTTCCACAAGTCCGTCCCATTTTCGATGCCCAAACCATCGCCGGGACCTGGACCGGTACGTTAAAGTTGGTTGAGGGTGCCACATACCATGGCCTTTCAACGATCAATCCGGACGGCACCTACACCGTGCAGATTCCAGATCTGCCGCCTGGGACTTTCCGGGGCATCATAGCCTTCGGCGACGGCAAAGGAATTTATCGTTCGGAGACGACCGGCCGCACCGGTACACTAACGCTGCACGAGGGCGGCGGTCGGCGTGTGCTTTTATGGAAGGCCGACGACGGCTCTTCGGTTGCCTACACAACTCCACTTTCCGGAACTCTAAAGACCGGCGGCCGTAAAGGCCTAGACCGTGTGCGGCTGCAGCTTAAGTGGTCAGCGCAAGCGCAGTTCGCTGGGTACTACGCTGCAAAGGCGCGTGCGCTTTATGCTGCCGAGGGCCTGGAAGTTATCATCCAGCCGGGCGGCCCTGACATTTCGGCTGAACGGGTCGTCTCAACCGGCGGCGCCGATATCGGTGTCGGCTGGCTCTCGAGTCTGCTCGTTGCGCGGGAGCAGGGTCTGCCATTGGTGAACATAGCACAGATCTTCGGCGCGAGCGGCATGCGGCAGATCGCCTTGGCCGCGTCGGGAATCCGTGGGCCTGCCGATCTTCGGGGCCGGCGCGTCGGCGTTTGGTTCGCCGGCAACGAGTACCCGCTGCTGGCCACGCTGGAGAAATACGGCATCGACCGCAAGCGCGACGTAACGCTCGTGCCGCAGTCGTTCGATATGCGCCTGTTCCTCGAGCGCGCAGTGGATGCCGCTGCTGCCATGACTTACAACGAGTACAAGCAGGTTCTCGACGCTGGGGTAAGTCCCGACCAACTAGTCGTGATCGATTTCAATACGGAAGGTACGGCCATGCTGGAAGATGGGCTCTTCGCCAGCAACGAGTGGCTCAGGAGGCCCGGGAATCTTTCTATTGCGGCTCGCTTCCTCAGAGCCTCGCTGGCGGGGTGGGAGTTCTGTCGCGATCACCCGGCAGAGTGCGTGAACATTGTCCTCAGGGAAAGTCCCACGCTGGGCCGAGCACATCAGAGCTGGATGATGGCCGAGGTCAACAAGCTCGTCTGGGGCCCGCCGGCCTCGACGACTAGCGTTGGCCGGATGGATCCGGAAGCCTTCCGCCGCACGGCAGAAATAGCCCTGCGCTTCGGCGTCATCCAGCAGCCGGCGAGCATGGATGCCTATACCCACCAGGTCTGGGAGCTTGCCGAACGCCGGTGACCGCGCTCATGATACTTTTGGCTAGCGAATCGGACAGCAGGCCGAAGATAACCTCAATCGCGAAAAGTGTTTCAATCCGTCCTAGATCCTTGAATGTGCGGACAACAGTTAGGGAAGTTCAGATTATTTTGGACAGCAGTGCTCTCGACCCCTTTTTCTCCCGCTCAAGGGGTCTGTGTTTCTCGTTCAGATTGCCGCTTCCGGCCGCCGGAATTGATCTCACTAGGAGAGGAAAAGGAAGGGCGATATGACGACGGAACTCCGATCCAGTTTAAAGGAGCGTAAAAAATAGTTCTTCGTAACAAGGTCGGTAGCCGCCTGTGGGCTTGTGAACTTAGCTAATTGACTTAGTCATACAGGTCGTCTACATTCGACCTATGAAAACAGTCAATGTCCACGAAGCAAAAACCCACTTGTCCCGGCTGCTCGAGCGGGCCCATGCGGGCGAAGAGATCATTATCGCCAAGAGCGGCGAGCCGTACGCGCGGCTGGTGCCGCTGTCCGGACGTCAACCGAAACGGCAGGCCGGCACTTTGAAAGGATACGTCGAGATCACCGACAGCTTCTTCGAGCCGATACCGTCTGACTGGAGCGGGGAGGGTTGAGTGTCAGATCGACTCCTCCTGGCCACACATACGCTGCTCTGGTGGGCTGCGAATACGAAAGCGCTTAGCCGTAAGGTGAAACGCCTGCTCGAGGACGACCAGACTAGCATCTATGTGAGCGCTGTGTCCGCCTGGGAAATCTCGACGAAAGTGCGTCTCGGTAAGTTGAAATGGAACAGTAACGAGTCGGTCGAGTCGTATTGCATCGGCCAGGGGTTTGATCTGCTCCCTCTGACGTTCGCGGATGGAGAGCGGGCTGGGTCATGGCCGCAGGCTCACGGCGATCCGTTCGATCGGATGCTTGCCGCTCAAGCAGAGAACTCCGGCATGCCGATCGCGACGAACGACCCGAAGATCCGGATCTTCGGAGTGCAGACGGTCTGGTAGGCATTTTTAAATGCTGGCCAGGGATCAGTCCTGAATTGGGGGTTAGGCTTTGATCGCGTTCAATACGACTGCTGAGAGCTGGTTGAGCCAGCAGATTCAATACGATCTTTACCGGGCGGAGCGGCGGCGAAAGAAGTTGCGCGTTGCTCGCTTATCGGCGCGTTAGGCCCGCGATAACTAGACGGTGAAAGATTGTCAAGAATAGAAAGTCCCCGAAGCCCCGACGAGCTCTCCAGAATCTCCTTATTGACCGTCGCAGCAGATTAGCTATAGTTAGCTAACCGACATGTAATGCGAGGCTGGGCAATGAAACAGGTGAACATTCATGAAGCAAAGACCGAGCTGTCGAAGCTGATCGAGCGCGTAGAGGCCGGCGAGGAGATCGTTATCGCGCGGGCCGGTAAGCCGGCCGCGAGGCTTGTTCCATTGAGGAAACTTCGCCGGCGCCGGCGTCTGGGACTACTCGACGGCAAGTTCCAGATCCCGGGAGACTTCAACGCGCCGCTGCCCGATTCCGTCATTCGCGCTTTTGAGGGCCGAAAGCGGTGAGAGTGCTGCTCGATACGCACGTGCTGCTCTGGGC
>CAYPHJ010000130.1:0-11050 GCA_964410485.1 uncultured Syntrophobacteraceae bacterium | reverse complement strand
CACGCACACAAAGGTCTACCCAACCCCTCACCACTGCGCAGCGGCTTTCCTCCATTGTGAAGGCGTGCCGTGACATCATGCGCAAGGACAAGGGTCTCAACGGCGATCTCGACCGCCTCCCGATGCTCACCTGGATCATGTTTCTCAAGTTCCTCGACGACATGGAGCAGATCCGCGAAGAGGAAGCCAAGATGAGCGGCAAGCGCTTCCGCCCGGCGCTGGAGGCGCCGTATCGTTGGCGCGACTGGGCCGCCAGGGCCGAGGGGATCACGGGCGACGAGCTGATCTCGTTTGTAAACAACGAAGAGGCCATGCGTCCCGACGGCACCAAAGGTCCGGGCCTGTTTGCTTATCTTCGAAGTCTTCAGGGGGCCAACGGCGGCGACCGCCGCGATGTCATCGCGACGGTCTTCAAAGGCACGATCAACCGCATGATCAATGGCTATCTTCTTCGCGACGTGATCAACAAGGTCAACGACATTCACTTCACCAGCAGCGACGAGATCCACACGCTGGGCCATCTTTACGAGTCGATGCTCAAAGAGATGCGCGACGCCGCCGGCGACTCCGGTGAGTTCTACACTCCGCGCCCAGTCGTTCGTTTCATGGTCGAGGTCATCAATCCGCAACTCGGCGAAGTGATTCTCGACCCGGCCTGCGGCACCGGCGGATTCCTCGTGGAATCCTTCAAGCACCTGGAGAAGCAGTGCAAGACGGTCGAGGACCGCCAGATTCTCCAAACCCAGAGTATATTCGGCGGCGAGGCCAAGCCGCTGCCATACCTGCTCGCTCAAATGAATCTTGTCCTCCACGGGCTGGAATCGCCCAAAATCGATCCGTTGAACAGTCTGCGCTTTCCACTGCGGGAAATCGGCGACAAGGACCGCGTCGATATCATTCTCACGAACCCGCCGTTCGGCGGTGAAGAAGAACGCGGCATCCTTGGCAACTTCCCCGAAGACAAACAGACCTCCGAAACCGCCTTGCTGTTTTTGCAATTGATCATGCGCAAAATCCGCCGCCCCGGATCACCCTCTCCCTCTGGTCAGTCCAAAAATATTCTTTCTAGCTCTGAGAGCGGCCACGTAGATTTTCCCTCTCCCTCTGGGAGAGAGCCTGTCGTCGAAGAAAAAAATAGTTGACGCCAGACACCCCGAGGAGCAATCAGCTGCTTCGAGGGGAGATGTGGTCTTTCTTTGAAAAGGTGCTGTGAACGGTTGATGCCCTGACACCAGCTTGACCCGACACAACGGGGTCAGCCTTCGCATTAGGTATTCTCATCATGTTCCAGTGGATTCTCGAACACCAAGATGCAGCGACACTTCTTTTTACTGCCGTTGTTGCGCTGTCGACGATTGTCTATGCGGCGCTGACGGCACTGCTAGTCTTCGAGACGCGTCGTATGAGACGGGCGCAGACCGATCCCAAGCTAGCAGTGTTTTTTGAGCCCATAGAAGAATTTGTGAATTTTGGGCATCTGTACGTGCAAAACATTGGTCTTGGTCCAGCATACGATGTTTCATTCAAGCTTGAGCCAGAGGGTTCCATTTCGGGAGCACAACAACTTATCAATGATTTCAGTTCGACCAAGTTCTTAGAGCGAGGCGTAAAGTATTTGGGACCTGGGCAAAAGCTGCGTTCCGGATACACTGCCTTTACGGAGGGCTACGAGGAAAAGATAAAGGCTATCCTGGTTGTGAGGCTTTGCTATCGGAGTTCGACTAACCGAAAGCATGAAGATGAATATAGAGTAGATTTTTCGGAGCTGGAGGGCGCTGGCCGACTCGGAAAGCCCCATTTGTACTCAATTGCACAGAGCCTAGAGAAAATTCAGAGGGATATTGGTCATCTGAGTACGGGATTTGAGAAGCTGAAGGTGAACGTATACGATCGCGAGGACCGCGAAGAGGAGCGGGCGGCACGGGAGAAGCAAATCGGGCAGATGAAAGAAGCTAAGAAGAAAAGCGATGCCTAAAGTCGGCGCTTCAGCTGTCCGGCGACCCGCTGCGCGCGCTGTCGGGTCGCTGAACTTTATAGGAAAATCTACCGGGATTTCGGTTGCTTGTAGGAGAGGCCCTCAAAGCGAAGCATCAAAATGACGAGCAGCAAACTTGGGAGCATGGACCTGATCCGGGGAAAGCGGCGCGCAAGTTTGGTATATCACGAACCGATGTCATCGAGCGTGAGAGAGGGCTGGAAATTCTTGTGAGTCGATCAATTGGTGCCATGCCGTTTCTTTGGCTGGCAATTGATGATGAGCCCGGCCTGACGAGCTTGCGCGGTTTCGTCGAGCGAAACTCGATCGCGCTGTTGAGTAATTATGAACGGGAACCAGTGGATCCGCCCTCCCAATCATGGCTGGGGAGCTTTTCCGCGCGGGAGGCTGTGCATCGTTCCGGTCTGTGGAACAATAATCATGTGGCCGACCGAATCGATCGTGGATTTCTCGACACTTTGCAGGTCTTAGTATCGGACGTTTCCCGTGGTTAAAAGACCGCCCCAGTTGCGGTTAGCCGAGCGTTCCCGAATGTTCGGCCGGCAGCGTTTATTATCTGACGACAAAAAAGCAATCCAATGGCGACCGACTGGCCAGATCCAGGATTTATACCGTCCAGAATATCGCTTTGTCCGGAATGTGGTTCCGAGAAAATAGTATTTCCAAAGAGACGTTATTGCCTAAGGGCTTTAACAGCGAGGTCATAGAACTCCGGGTCTTTATTTAATTTCGACACTGTTTTTACGGCAGATAAAAAGGCCTCAACCGCCCGCTTCTCAGCGCCTTTTTGGCTAGCTATCTCATCCATGATCGTGGGGACATCTATCCCGGTCTTTTTCGCCAACTCGCTTAGGGACGCCTTTCCTTCCATATATTCTCCAACCGCGTAATGTAGAAGTTCTCTCTTCGCCTGATCTTTAGCGAGACGAGCAAGGTATCCGGTCTTGGTGGTCTTTTTAAGCACACATAGACGGCGCAAGACCTGATCTTCCTCGTCCGATAACCTAACGGTAATAGTAGTTTTCTCGCGCTTTTGCTTTTTCATCAGTTTTCTCCTTTCCACCGGATCTCGGCCACGATTTTTACCGCTGACTGTACCCATTCCGGTCTCAGAGTTCCCCGTCGTGTTATTTTAACCAAGGCGGTTAATACGCGCTCCAGCGGAATGCGTTTCCGTTCGTAAAGCCCGATCAAATAAGCTAGGGAGTTGACGACCTCAACTCCCGCTTCCTGTGCCGCCTCATAAGGTTTCCAGTCATCAATGAGCAAGAGGAGCTTTCGTTCCAAAGCGAGATTGATGGCAGCTCTTTCTCCATCTCCATACAATTTTACCTTTTCCAATCTTGGTGCAGCTTGTTCGATCCTTCTTTCTCCCAGTAATTCCTTGAGGCGGACGCTTGTTGGGTTATCACGTCCTAGCTCAGTTGCCACCGCGGTGGGGCAGACTACGTTGAAATCCGAAAGCAGAAAGTCGACAAGATCCAAATAAACCGCGTGAACCCAGAACGAGCTGTCGAAAGTCGCCTCCCTCTTCATTTGATTCAGCCTAAGTTGCTTTCAAAGTGAAAGCAAGCGGGAACTATCGTGGCTCTACGCTAGTCACACATATTATTGGGCGCCCCTGCTGAAAGGGTACCAGCACGTAACCGGGTTCGGCGCGGCCGCCGGCAGTCCTTCGAGATATCATGGAACGCGCGCTGATCGGAGGGTGCTGATTCGGTGTTGCTGGAGCCGGTACCCGGATTCTCAGTCGAAGGGTCTTTGGCGAATCACGTCGGGCGGGCGGGGAAGACGGGTGAGATGTTTCGACCTTCGCCACCCCCTTCCGGGCTCAAACGCGTGTGGCGGCGTCGCGCGGGAGTATGGTACATTGACAGCAAACGGAGAAAAATTATGACATGGATAGTCTCTGATCCTGACCACCTTGGGGGAGCGCCCCGTGTGCGCGACACCCGGATCGCAGTAGCTTTGCTTCTGGAGTGGTTGGCAGCCGGCATGACAATCGCTGAGATTGTGCGGGAATACCCCAGCCTAACCGAAGAGGCAGTTCGTGGGACATTGGAAGAATTGGCCCGGTCTGACTTGTTGATACCTCGTGAAAATCCTCCTAGACGAGAACATGCCTGAATCTTTGCTGGCTGCCTTGGAAGATCTTGGCCAGCAGGTTGACTCAGTTAATCATTTAAAACTCAAAGGTCTCGACAACGGCACGCTTTATCGGCAAGTCGCAAGGGACTACGATCTTTGTTTTACGAGAGACGCTGGTTTTGCCCATAATGTCCGTCAACTCAGAGATCAACTACAGGTTAAGGTTCTACACGTAGTAGTTCCCCAACAGCGTACCGAGTCATTCGTCCCCGCCTTCATCGATGCTTTCCAAAATCCGACTGGTCTCGCTATTCGAACGGCGACGACTGGCCATAATTTTCTGAAGGCGCGGCACAGGGTACAGTATGTGGAGAGTGGGAGTCATAACGGCATTAGTGCCAAACGTATGCGCCCCGTGCGCGCGTCTGGCGAAGTGGTTGGGGCTTCCGGTGGTTAAAATGAAATCGGCGAAAAGAGTCGCGGAACCAAAGCCGCGGCGCGCTCTCCCGAGCAGCAAGCGAGATCGTGCTCGGCGTTTGCGCGAAGCGCCCGATGGCGAAGCAAATGCAAGCGCAGTTCACCAAGCGAAATCCAGATACCCGGTTGAAATGTTTTTGCTCGCTTCCGACCAAAAGGGACGTCGAGGCCGATCACAAGTGCGGCGGTAAGGAAAGCCTCTGATCGCAACCTCCCGAGTCTTCCAAGTCGAGGGAGTTTAGGAGGCGGGATGGTAGGATCTTTTCTGGATGTACTTGAGAGATAAGCTCGTGGATGAGACGAATCTGTCAATCAAGCGGAGGTTTCCGAACAGCCCATTCTGCGGTCCGTTCGTATGCGAACGCAACGTTCAAGACGCACTGGTCGGCAAACCACTGCCCAACCAATTGCATGCCGATCGGCAGACCCTCTGCATTTACCCCACATGGAATCGAGCACCCGGGAAGGCCGAGCATACTGGGGAAGCGTAACAGGCTGGAGTGGGTATAGCCGACTTTATAGGTCTGATCGGCATTACCGCGTGTCCCTAACGATAGTGGCGGTGCTACCCGGTTGGTAGTAGGATTGGCCAGCAGCTCGACCTTGTCAAAAGCCGCTCGCAGCGCCTCGCGGATTCGGTAGCGTGCCCGCTGCACCGTGAGATATTCCGAGGCGGTGATGCCCAGGCCCCCTGCTAAGCGGCGCTTGATCTCTAGTTGGTAACCGTCAGGCTGCTCGCGTAGCCAACGCCGGTTGTTAGTGCTTGACTCGGCCGCATGCGTCAACATTGAAGTCATCGCGGCGTACTTCAGTTCCGGGATGTCGATATCCACAACCTGCGCCCCCGCGGCGGTCAATGTCTTTAGCGCCGCTTCGAAAGCTTGCAACACAGCGGGGTCCATACCCTCCTCCAGGAACCTTCGCAACACTCCAATCCTGACACTGCGAACATCGGGTTCGAGCCGAGCGACGTACGAGGTTTCGCTCTGGTGCACGCTGGCTGGATCACGAGGGTCATACCCGGCGACTGCGTCGAGGCCCATGGCCAAGTCTGCCACCGAACGAGCAAAGACGCCAACATGGTCCATGCTCCAGGAACCTCGGAAGGAGCCGTAACGGCTGACAATACCGAAGGTGGGCTTGAAACCTGACACGCCGCAGTAGGCCGAGGGGCGGCGAACCGAGGAGCCTGTTTCTGTTCCGTAAGAGAGCGGACCGATCCGTGCTGCGACGGCTGCCGTCGAGCCTCCACTCGACCCACCTGCGATGCGCTCCAAATTCCAAGGATTTTGGACCGGGCCGAAGTGGGACACCGTCGAAGTGCCCCCTAGACCGAACTCATCCAAATTGGTTTTCCCAAGGATCACCGCGCCAGCGGCCTTGAGGCGTTCGACCAAAGCCGAGTCTTCTTCGGGTACCCAGTCGGCCAAGATCTTAGAGCCAGCGGTGGTGCGTAGCCCAGCGGTTAAAAAAAGATCCTTGACGCTTACGGGTACGCCATGCAGCGGGCCACGATAGACGCCTCGGCGTAGCTCCTCATCTGCCTGCTCGGCCGCCGCTCTCGCCTTATCGTGGGCCACGGTAATGAAAGCGTTGAGACGGCCGTTGAGCCGATCCAGGCGTGCGATAGCAGCTTCAACCACCTCGGCGGATGAGACGAGACGGGATTCGATCTGCTGCGCAAGCTCGGCAAGGCTAAGTTCACACGGATCGGAACTGCTCATGGCGTGTTTCTCAGTGAGTCTACGGCTGGACGGGGAGCCATGGCCAAGGCATACCTTCTGCGAAGGCCTCGATCTCTTGCAACGCTCGGTCGATTTCTTCCAACTCGGCGACAATCGACTCGAGGTCGGCGTGAGAAAGGCGCACTTCTTCTAGAAACACCAGTCTGCTTGTGGTGCGGTTGGAAACCATTCCTGCTAAACCTCCCCAATTCGAGTTCGGCACTCTCAGGCAAGCGATCCGGCAGAGAACTCCACTCTCGGCTATCGCCTCGGCCTGAGATCCCAGGCATACACATCCTCACCGGGGTTCGACTTGAAGTCGAATCTGTTGCTTACTCCCTGTAAGCCCTGGTACTGGTAAAGCCACGCAACCGGCGCTTCCTCCAGCAGCAGTGACATAGCCTGCTGCAACAACTTCACTCGCTTAGCCGGATCAAAGCTTGCTTGCTCCGCGTCGAGCGCGGCGTCCACCTTTGGGTTGGAGAACTCCAGCCGCTTAGTGACACCGGTGCGAAAGTACTGGTGCAAGTACTCACTAGGGTCGATGACCGATCCCCGCCCGAAGATATACATGCCGACGTTGCCGCTCCGGATATTTGCGAATCCGGTATGTTGATCCTGCGTTCGCAGCTTCACACGGATCCCAACCGTATTGAGCATCACGCCAATCGCTTCGGCCACGTCTTTTACCTTATTGTACTGTCCAAGCGGAACCAGGAAATCTACATCAAATCCGTTAGGGTAGCCGGCTTGGGCCAGCAACGTTCTTGCTTTTGCTGGGTTATGGACATATTTGGGACCTAACTCGGGGCTGTAGCCGTACTGGTCGGGCCCCACCGGCGCGTACAGTGGGTAGGCATGACCCCGGAGCACATGCTTGGTGAGGGCTTCCCGGTCAATGGCGTAATTCACAGCCTGGCGGACGAGTTTGTTCTTGAACTCGGGAACCGACGTGTGCATTCCGAGGAACATAATATTGATCGTGCGGGCGCTTTCGATCCTCGCTCTGCCTGTCACTCGGGTTGAGATTTCCGGTGGGATGTTGGATATTACGTCCACTTCTCCGTTTAGCAATGCGGTGACCGCTACTTCCGACTCGGCGATATTACGAAAGACGATCTCATCCACCGTCGGCTTATGCTCACTGTGGGCGTAGCCATGGTTCTTTTCCAATACGAACCACTGACCTGGTACCCAACGCTTGAACCTGTAAGGCCCCGTCCCGAGTGCTAGTTTGTCGGCCGCCGCCGCGCCCAATCGATCGAAGGCGGCTTTGTTGGTGATAAATCGCTGCGCGAGTCGAAAGACCAGGGCCGCATCTGGCCTCTTGGTGCGCAAACGGACGGTGTAAGGGTCTACAGCCTCGATCATATCTACGTGAGCGATCGAACTAGCCTGTCGGCTATCGAGGTCTTTCTGGATCCGGGTGTACGAGTGCACAACGTCGGCCGCGGTGAATTCGGTTCCATCGTGGAATTTGATTCCCTTCTTCAGCTTGAACACCCATGTGTTATTGTCCGGGTTGCTCCACGACTCGGCTAGAATAGGGACAATTTGTTTCTTGCCCCAGTCCCACTCCACCAAAGGTTCGATGACATGCTTCCACGTTGGATAGACCTGCGTGGTCGAGTGCCCGTAGGGGTTCATCGTTTCCACTTGTACCCCAGGGAGGGCGACAGTAGCGATGATCTTCGGCGCCGCCTTCGTTGCGGCGAGCGCCTGAGTACCCAACGTAGGTGAATCCAGCTCTACAACCGGCGGGATAGCCGCACGATACGTAACGAAAATGAGCAAAAGAAAAACGGATAGGATCATGACTCGAAGCTTCTGCATCGTAATTTCTACCCCGTAAACTGGTAACTTTGCTGAATTGAGTTTCTAGCGTGGCACCGCGAACCGGCTGACTATAGGTAGGTGGAATTCTGATGTCAAGCAGGCGGACAGCAACAAGCGGACAGCAATAAATGGGGACCTTCTCCTTTTTTGGGGCAATCAAGGTCCAAGAGTTTCTCCCGCCCCAAAGGACGGATGCCTAATTGTCTGATGAGAAAAAGGCAACCAATGACGGCAAGCTAAATAGGGACATTCTCATTTTTCGTAGGGAAAATGGAGTTCTGGGTCTGTGTTTAATTTTGACACTGTTTTTACGGCGGATAAAAAGGCTTCAATTGCCCGCTTCTCACCGCCTTTTAGCCTAGCTACCTCATCCATGATCGTGGGGACATCTCTCAAAGTTCCGCGTGTTATCTTACCCAACGCGCTCAGTACGCGCTCCAGCGGAATGAGTTGGTGTTCGTAAAGCCCGAACAAATAAGCGAGAGAATTGACGACCTCAATTCCAGTTCTTGTGCCGCCTCATAAGGTTTCCAGTCATCGATGAGCAGGAGGAGTTTTCGTTCCAGAGCGGGATTGATGGCAGCTCTTTCTCCGTCTCCATATAACTTTATCTTCTCTGATTTTGGAGTGGCCCGTTTGATGGTTTGTCACTCAGTAATCTGTTGAGACAGAGGCTCGTTGGGTTAGCAAGTCCTAGTTCCCTTTCCACAGCCTTGGCGTACACTAACTCGAAATCCGAGAGCAGAAAGTCGATAAGATCCAAATGCGCCTGGACATGGCCAACTCGCTGAGGTCATAATCAGCGCACAGCTCTGCGAGCGAGAGGTCGGTGGCATTGCGTCTGAGCAGGAACCCCCAAACTGAAACCGCTCTGTAGGAGTAATGTCAGCGAGCGTTGATCGAGATAGGCTGGGGTTGGTAGGGAGCCCTCCCAACTCGTGTTTGGCGGTGACAGAGTTCTTGACAAGTTGGGTTTAGCTGACGGATATTGTAGAGGATTCGAATTTGTTTGATGGAATCGTTTCAGAAGATAGGCTGGCCGGTGTTTGTCGCGGCCGAAGCGGCTCACTTGATAGTCGCCGCCCCTTCGACTTGGCTGGACATGCTTGCCGCAAAAACTCTGTCGAACTCGTTTTGCTCAAGATTTTTCCGGGGAGAATCGAAGGTCGGGAAATCATCAGGAGGTTCGCCATGATGAAGCTCCATATCGCTATGATGGCCTTTCTGGGTGCGGCGATTGTCGCGGGCGCGCCGCCATCTTCTCTCGCTCAAACGCGTGTCTCGGTGGGAGTTACTGAGACCATTGAAACGCACAATCCTTACGGCGACAGTGTCTCGCTCCTCTACGGAATTTGGAGCGAGATCACGGGTCCGTTCTGCACTTACAGCTTTCAGACGGCCAGCTATGAAGGCCGACTCGCGAAGCGGTGGGAGGCCAAGAACCCGACCACGTGGTATTTTTATCTGGACGAGAGATACCGCTTCAATGACGGCTCCCCGGTGACCGCCGAAGATGTGGTGCATTCGATGAACCGGGTAATCCATGATCCGCAAAGCAAGCAGAAGGCGTCGGTCGCCGGGCCCATAGTCAAAGCCCAGGTGGTGGACAAATACACGGTAGCCTTTATCACCCAGACACCTACCGCCATCATAGACGAGTTTGTCTGCGACCGCCTGATCGTGACCAGCAAGGCCGCCTTTGACAAGTATGGCCGGGATGCAGCCGACAGGCATCACATGATGGGGGGCGGTCCCTACCAGCTCAAGGAGCTGATTCCGGGCCAGCGCATGGTGATCGCCAAGAGGCCGGATCACTGGGAGGCTAAGAAGAATCCTGGCGCTCCGGATGAAGTTGTCTTTCGCGTCATGCGCGAGGTCGAGCAGCGCGTCACGGCGCTTCTCAACAATGAAATCCAGATCGCGCAGTTCATCCCTCCGCACCTGCGCGGCCGTGTCGAGGCATCGCCGAATCACAGGATCACGGGGGTCAACTCCGTCGAGATCATGTTCCTGGCGATGATGCCCAAGCCGCCCTTCGATAAAAAAGAGGTTCGCCAAGCCGTTTGTCATGCCATCAACCGCGACCAGATCATCAAGACCCTGCTCGAGGGCTTTGCGACTCGGCTTGACGGGCCGATCGGACCGGGCCAGTACGGCTACGATCCGAACTTGCAGCCGCGCTACGAGTACAGTCCCGAGAAAGCCCGCAAGCTTCTGGCCCAGGCAGGTTACCCAAACGGGGTGGACGTGGAGCTGCAGACCCCGGTAGGGCGGTACATCCTGGACAAGCAGATCACCGAGGCGATGGCGGCTATGCTGAGCGCCGCGGGCCTTCGCACCAGACTTCTCACGCCGGAGTGGCCCACGCTCTGGGCCAACGTGCAGAAGGGAAGGGTCCCGTTCTACTACATGGGCAGGGGATCCGTAATCGACCCGAGCCGCGCGTTGCATCAGTACTTCAGGACCGGCGGTTCACCGCGAATCGGTTTGTCCCACCCGAAGATCGACGAGTACCTGGACAAAGAGCAGCAGGAGTTCGACCCGAAGACACGAAGGAAGTACCTGGCGCTGGCGATGAGCGCAATCACCGAGGAGGCGCCCGCCTGTTTTATGTGGCGGCACCAGGATCTCTGGGGCCTGGCCAAAAACCTCGAATACGAGCCGCGACCGGACGGGCGCGTTTTCGGTTTGAACATGCGCGTGCTCCGTTGAGAGGACCCGGCCGTGTAGCCCCACCAGTGAGTCTGGGAGCGGTTTCTACAACCCCACCTGGCCAGTGGGGTGGCGATATGGACCTCAAAGTTTGTCGTCGAGGAAACCGTGAACTTCCTGCAGCGGGAGAAGAGCCTGAGCGTTTCTGACGCCTATGCGCTGGCGAGCGTAGCAGTGGACTTGGCAATCGGTGAAGCGGTGAACATTGTAAACCTCG
>CAYPHJ010000129.1:0-11067 GCA_964410485.1 uncultured Syntrophobacteraceae bacterium | reverse complement strand
GCCACCAACGCGGTGACCAGTCGCTGCCGCGCTGTTCCTCAAAAGCGCCATCCGAGAGGAAGGCTACAAGCCGTTCTCCTGGAAGCGGCATGTGAATATACTGGAGCTCGGCAAAACCAAGATAACCGCCTTCCGATAAGCTACCCGCTGTGTGGGCGTTAACGTGACTTCCGAGCGGCGAATCTTGTTTACCGTCGTCCCCAATGCGATATGAATAGAAATCTCGCACGTAACGGGTAAGACCTTCATCGGTCACACTGTACCGGTCAGCATGCGCAGGCGTCATGTTGCCGACTAGAAGGTTGAGTGAATCGATTGCGGCAACGCAGTGCCCTTGCCCCATCAACCAACTTCGTGTGATGCCGGTCAGAGCGTTGACGCCCAGATAGCCAGCATATGCCGGCACCATATTGAGGGCGCCGCCCGTGTGCCCTTCGGGTCGTGGCTTGAAATCCTCTGCGGAAAGCGGCCTACCGTCAAGATAGACACTGCGTGCGTAGGTTTCATGGACTACCAGCCACATGCCCGCGCTCGTAACGCGATCCAGCGCCTGGAGCAGCTCATAAAAAGGCACGCCGTCTCCCCCGCTCCGATTTGCAAGCCGGGATTCCATCTCGGCGATACGAGCCTGGGTAACTTCAGTATGACGAATAACACCATATCCTTGCGCCCAGCGCGCGAACTCCGGATGCTCCGATCTCAATCGGGCTACTGTTTCCGATGTGAACGGGGTTTCCTGCGCTCTAACCATTGGTCTTCTCCTCTGCGATAACGGCTTTCACCCTGGCTTAAAGAGAGATCTCACCACGAAGTGTTTCATGATCTTACGCCCACAAAGAACGAAAGTGAACGACGTAGCCCACATGTCAGGACTGTCATCCTGAACCCTTCGGCAAAGCTCAGGATAAACTCCGTGAAGGATCTGCTTTTGCGTTTGACCCATTTGAAGCCGAGAACAAGCAGATTCTTCGTCGCTGCGCTCCTCAGAATGACATTACGAGTAAAGCGTCGAGGGCAGCGAACGGCCAACCTCCAGTGCCAATTTTTTAAGGAGGTCGCGAAGAACCTAGCGCGGCAGAGCCGCAACCAAATGAGAAAGAGATTTTTTCACCACGAAGGAAGACAATATGTTTTTTCGAAACCCCTGATCCGAGCTTCGCGTCCTTCGTGAGCTTCGTGGTGCAAGTGATATTTACGTGTCGATTGAGACGTCACAATCCTTGCCTCAGAAGATTTGCGCATCCTGCGAAAATTCTCAGGCATAGTAGTACGAAGCTAAGAAAAGAAGAAATGTTTTTGCGAATCCTTCGTGTCCTCTGGCTTAGTTTATTTCTCTTATCGGCTGCGGCAAGACCTGGGGGGTCCGCTTTGTTCAAGATTGTATCGGATTGGCAGCGATGAAAAACAAGATGATTGTTCTCGCCAAAAATGCAAAAACTCTGCATCTTACAGGGCTTCGGTTCGTCAGAGTCGTTCCCGCGTCACCTCTTCCCGAAATTTTGAATAAGACTGCGCAAATCCTGGGTGGAAACGCTCCATGTACATTTTTAAGACCTCTAGTTCGATCCTGAGTGAATCAATCGTTGCCCTAAGGTTGGTCTCTGCTTCTTTTGTCAGGGAAACGGTTGCCTCTAGTTCCTTTTGCATCAGATGGAATTGTTGCTGGATGTCCGCGTCTTCCATACTTGCCCTCCTTGAGCTGAGTTCATCGCACCATTTGGTAAACGCACACGGCGTGCCAGCTCGGATGCTCACAAGCAATGATGCAGGAGGCCTGGTTTATGCCCACTTATGAATTCCTATGCCGGACTGCGATAAGCCTTTCGAACAGGTCTATTCAGTTGAACAATATGAGCGCGCGACAAAGAAGAAAATCAAGTGCCCAAAATGCAGTAGCACAAATGTCATACGACAGATTTCCGGGTTCGAAGTGAAGACTTCGAAGAAAAGCTAAGCAAAGATGGTTGAAATTTTGGTATAAAGACATCGCAAAACTCTATCTTGCGCAAAGACGCGAAGCAGCGAGCTGAGTGGAACCTGTTCGAGCGATGAAGGATGGTTTAACTTTATTCTTGTGTGGCGACGTGATGACGGGACGGGGGATAGACCAGATCTTACCTTTTCCGGGAGACCCGCAACTTTACGAGGCGTACGTGAATAGCGCGGTCGACTATGTGCGGCTGGCTGAGCATAAAAGCGAATCCTTGCCCCGTTCGGTCAATTTCACCTACATCTGGGGCGATGGACTTGCGGAGTTCGAGCGTGAAGCGCCGCGGGCCAAGATAATCAATTTAGAAACGGCGGTTACGCATAGCGATGCTCCATGGCAAGACAAAGGCATACACTACAAGATGAGCCCTGAGAATATCGGGTGTCTTACCGCGGCGGGCATCAATTGCTGCGTCCTTGCGAACAACCACATGCTCGACTGGGGAATTCCGGGACTGCTCGATACAATCAGCGCGCTCAACAGAGCAGAAATCGAGCATGCTGGCGCCGGGCATAACCTCGCGCAAGCACGCGATCCTGCAGTGCTCGATCTCGGAGGCGATTCTAGAGTCATCGTATTCGGCCTCGGATCTCTCTCCAGTGGCATTCCCGCCCAGTGGGCAGCGCTAGAAGACCGGCCTGGTCTGAATGTGCTAGAAGACAATCCGGAGGATTCTGTTCGTTGGCTGGCCCGAGCCATCGGCTCGATCAAACTGAAGGGTGATATCGTCATTGTGTCCATACACTGGGGAGGAAATTGGGGTTACGCCATTCCACAGGCTGAGCGAGCATTGGCACATCGTCTTGTGGACGAAACCGGGGTAGACATGATCCACGGCCATTCTTCACACCACGTCAAGGCAATCGAGGTGTACAAGGGGCGGCTTATTCTCTACGGCTGCGGTGATTTTCTCAATGACTACGAGGGCATTGAAGGTTACGAAAATTTTCGCGGGGATCTCGGGTTAATGTATTTTGCGGATGTGGACCCCTCAGCGGGCCGGCTTGTTGCGCTTCGGATGGTACCGACCCAGGTCAGGCGCTTTCGGGTGAACCGGGCGTCAGAAGTCGATTGCAAATGGCTCGAAGATCGTCTCAACCGAGAAGGAAGGCGATTTCACACGCGGGTGGAACGAAGCACGGACAATATCCTGACGCTACGATGGGATAAAGCAGCTTAACGGCCGAGCCGGCTGCCCAAAAGAGCAAAGGCCCAGGGATAGCCTGGGCCTTCACAATCGCACTGTTGGACCTAGTCGCAGTCAAGCGAAGAAGTGCCAAACCAGCAAGCCAAGACCGACTGACCCGGCAAGCAGGCCTAAACCGTCGGTAGCGTATTTCCATGCAAGAATCAGAGGCGTGCTTTTCTTCAGGGTCTCGAAGGGGATCAGACTTTCCACTCCCCAGCGAGCAACCAAATAACGGTCGTCTCCCTGGTAGCCTACGGCAATCGGATCCTTCTCAATCGCGCGCTTACGCCAAATCTCCACCTTGTCGAAATACGCGCTTCCGCGCTGGATCTCGGTCGCAACCTGTTCCGGTATGCCATGAAGCAGATAATCCACTTTCAGATGGAGGACAGCCTCCTTATCAAACTCCTGTGCCCGAACCGGTAAGACAAGAGTCCAGACACGCCAGTCTGCATCGGAAATCTTCGGATACGGGATCGGTTTGGCCTCCCCTCCGGCCATGACGGATTCAGCGTTCTCTACGCGATAATTTTCAACGAACATATTGCTCCTCCTTTGTCTATCGCGTTACCATCCCGGTTGTGAACTCGTGAAGGAATATTGACGACGCCTGAACCGAACGCAAAGGCGGGGACCTCGCTCCCATTGGAACAGCCTCTTCGTTTCGAACAAACTATTGCGGTACGGATTTAGCCAACGCCAGCAGTCAACATACGCGCGTTCTGGTGCGGAACGCAAGAGCACAGACCGTTGAACGGCCCGGAGATCTACCGAGCTCGAACAACCAAAACCGGCTTTTCAGAGTGGCGCACCACATTCTCGGTGACGCTGCCCATCACCCAGCGAGTGACTCCCGATCGGCCATGAGTACACATGGCAATGAAACTGTCTGGAGTCTTTTCAGCGAGAGCAATGATCTGATCAGCCGCGCTTCCTTCGGGAGCAAAGGCGGTCACATGATCGACCCCTGAGCTCTTCAACTCTTCGGCTTTCTTTTCGATGTAATCGCTCGCCTCGTTCTTGAACTGCTTTTGGAGCGCCCTCAGCTGTTTCTGTATCTCCTCGTAACTCGACCTTTCGGTCGACCCGCCCGCATACAAGTTCACGGGAACATTAAAGGCGCGGATGAGTACAGCCTCCAGGTTGAGCGTCTTCGCCAATTCCACCACAGTTGGCAGAACGGACTCGGCGAGCTTGGAACCGTCCAGCGGAACAATCACTGTTTTCAGTGGCGCTTGCCCCGCGGTGGTAGCCGATTCGGTCGCGCGCACCAACAATAGTGGGTTGCTCGATCCCCGAACGACTTTTTCGGCGACGCTTCCTAAAAGCCACCGGCTAATTCCCGACCGCCCATGGGTAGCCATCGCGATCAGTGTGTTCTTGTCCTCAGCGGCACTTTCTATGATGACGTGTTCTGCTTTGCCTTTCGCGACCGTGCGCTTGACGCTGGTTCCGGCGAAAGTGGGCGCAACTTCCTCCAGGTAGTGCTTACTACGCTCTTCCGCATGTTCCAGCAGAGCGAGCACATCGCCGCCACCGTCGTCATCACGCGGGCGACTCAGAGACAACTCGGCGAAATCGACAACGCACATGAGCTCGACTGGAACCTTGAGCTTGCTGGCAAGCGCGCGCGCGTAGGGCAGAACTGTTTCCGCCGCTTTGGAACCATCCAGTGGTATCAGTAACTGCTTGTACATGGTAATGCCTCCCTAATTTGAAGCCCCTAGCCGGCTATCGGCCACTTTAATAGCACTCCTTCGTCCGCGTGCGTTCTCTTTATTTGCAAAGCGTTGCGCAATCAACATGCCAGCGGCCTTGCGAAAATCCGAAACCCAAATGCTTATAGCCTCCCGCTCTAAGGTGAACGGCCTATCCGCCATTCGCCCGTGTCTTCTCTTATCCCACTTGTGGTCGTGTGCTTGATATTACTATGGCTGAAAGTTTTCTCCATCTGCGCAAATTTTCAGGCATTCGGGTCGTAAGTTGCTGAATCAATGAGAAAATACCGCCTCACCACGAAGGACACGAAGGCCACGAAGAAATACTTTTCTTCTGTTGCCCCTTCGGGGCAACATCTATTTTCCTTCGTGCTCTTCGCGATCTTCGTGGTGAAATATGTGGCTTCATTTGGTTGCGGCTCTGCCGCGCTGGGATGTCGTGGTATTTACTTGTTGATTCGAGGCCTTGCGATCGTTTCCTCATACCAGCACCGACATTCAGAGATCAAGGGCTCAAACCCGAAGCTTCAAATCCCCCAAGCTTGGGGTTGCGTTGTAACCGGTCGCTCTGCAGATGCTCACTGTTTTTCATAATCGAGAAAATCACGTTGTCACACTCGCAATTCCGCAAAAGGAGCATTGGAATTGCTGGTGGCACGCGACTTGCGCACATAGATTCAGCCGTCATAACCTGACAACATTGTAACGCGGCCTCAAGATCTCATAGCTGGAGAAGTGGTGATGGCCATTGATTCCTTGCCGGCTTTTATCCAAGCCATGATGCGACCCGATTTTTACCCGGACCGCCCCAACTCGGTCGAGCTTCGGCAAACCCACATCTCGTATGTCCTTCTCGCCGGCGATTACGTTTACAAGATCAAAAAAGCAGTCCGTTTTCCATTTCTAGATTACTCAACGCTCGAGAAACGTCGCCACTTTTGCCACGAGGAAATCCGCCTCAACCGCCGCCTTGCGCCCACTGTTTACCTCGGCGTGGTCGCCATCGGGAACCGCGGAGAACGCTTTGCGTTGATAGATTCTCTCCCTGAAGAACGACAAGTGGTGGAATACGCAGTGAAGATGTGGCGGCTGCCCGAGGATTGTTTTTTCCACCGCCTGGTCACGGAAGGAAAAGCTCGCGAAGAAGACTGCGAGCGAATAGCGATGAAGCTGGCTAATTTTTGTGCCATTGCGGCGACCGACCGCGCCCTCGTATATGGATCTTCGGACGTTATCCGGCGAAGCTTGGAAAAGAACCTGCGAGAGATCCAGCCGCTGGTCGGGGCGAGCCTCACCGACAAGCAATTCCGCGCCGTCCAGAACTACAATGCCAATTTTTTCGCCCAACACGGGGACCTTCTGGCGGCCAGAGTGAGAGAGGGTCGCGTCAGAGAGTTGCATGGCGACCTCAGAGCGGAACACATCTGCCTCGAGGATGACCCTATTATCTTTGATTGCATTGAGTTCAACGAGGAGTTTCGTTACTGCGACGTAGCCTCGGAGATTGCATTTCTTTCGATGGATTTGGATTTTCTCGGAGCCCCGTTGCTTTCAGAGCACTTCGCTGCGTCTTTTCAGAAGCTCAGCGGTGACCCCGAACTTTTCCGCCTACTACCGCTATACAAGAGCTACAGAGCCTGTGTCCGGGGGAAAGTTGAAACGCTCAAAAGCGAGGAATCAGAGGTGCCCGCGGACGAGCGCGCGGAATCCAGGAGCCGCGCGCGCCGCTACTTTCAATTGGCTTACCAATATGTGAGCGATGCCTGGGCTCCCGCCCTTGTGATTGTCTGCGGACTGGTCGCGTCCGGAAAATCGACGGTTGCGCGCGCACTGGGCGACCGTACAGGGTACCAGATCCTCAACTCGGACGTTATTCGTAAGACGCTCGCAGGCGTTCCCCTGGCAAGGCACCGGACAGACGAATACGGCAAGGGCATTTATCATGATGCCTTTAATGCCCTTACCTACGATGCCCTTCTGAAACAAAGCGAAGCCTCGCTAAAGTTAGCTAAAGGAGTCATTGTCGATGCCACCTTCAAGAATCCGGCGCACCGGCGGCAGTTTGTGGAGCTCTCGGCACGGCGGCAGGTGCCTATCCTCTTTGTCGAATGCCGAGCCAACGAGGAAAAAACGCTCGAGCGCTTAAAAAAGCGCGAGCAACACCCCGGCGAAGTTTCCGACGCCACAACGGCCGTGTATTTACGGCAGCGACAGGAGTTTGCGCCGTTGGACGACATCCCGAACTCCAAACGGATCATCGTGGACACCGAGCGCGATCCCGACGTGATAGCTGATGAGGTTCTGGATGCTCTGCGCCGGGCTCTTTCCCGTTCGAACTGATTTGGCAGGAGAAGCTCTTTGACCGCTGCCAATCAAAATCCGAAATCCGAAGCTCGAAATCCGAAACAAATCGAAAATGCCCAAACTCAAAATCTAAAACAAATTTGCTTGGAATACGCCCCATTTCATCATTCGGATTTCTTTCGAAATTGGAATTTCGAGTTTCGTGAACTGTTTTCACGCTGCTGCTGCGTTCGCAATGAGGACATCGCTTGGATCTGGAGCGATGAGGCCCTGGAGTCGAGCTTGGTGCTCGAGCTTGCTAATCAAATTTTTTCCCGAATACTCCCAGGTAAAGTAACGCGCGGTTGCTTTAGCCCTTCTCCGAACCTTCGCCTCTTCTTCCGGAAACTCCCTGAGATAAAGCAGCGAACTCTCGATCTCACGAGGGTCGCCAGTGTCCATAACAAAAGCGTTGATATACGGGATCGCATAGTCTTCGCCGGTGCATCCGGTAAACGCTATGCCGCCAACCGCCATTGTCTCCAACCCAACGATCCCAAAAGGCTCGTGACCGCTATTGGCAAGGACGGCATTGCAAGCTCGGTAAATGATGCGCAGAAACTCCAGCGGGACCGGAAAGCGGAGATCAATGATATCCGCAGGAGCCGCTTTCCGAAGCGCGCCCAGGTAGCTTTGTTTAACCGGATCGAGTGTCGCTTCGGTTACCTTGAGACCTAATGAGCGAGCTTTGTACCGGATTTGATCTCCATGGGGCTCTGAGCCGCCGCGCGCCAGGAGAGTGGTCCTGATCCCCCTGTCTTTAAGCCGCCGGACCGCCTCCACTGCGCTATCCCATCCTTTAGCCGGGTCCCACCGGGCCACCTTGCTCAAAATGACATCGGCATCGAGACTCCGCCTGACGCTTTCCACTTGTTCTTTGCTTACGGCACGCAACAAAGTGCTAGGGATACCGTTCGGGATAACGAAAGGATTGACTCCCATGCCCCACAGCACATGTTTCATGTAGCGACTTACGGTGGTGATCGTCGCGGCAGACTTCAAACGGTTCCACGAGATCCGGTGAAACGAAAAAGTATTGTTCACATTCCAGAAAAGGATAGCTTTGTCGCGGCAGCCTCGTAAAGCTAAAATATCATGCAGCCTGCATATTGCCTCGGCGGTGTGCCACTCCTCCCCTAACACCACGGTCAATTTACCCTCGGCGGCTGCCGGCACGATAATATTGTCTGTTACAAAGCCTGGAATGGAGTCGTTAAAGTCAGAAAATTTTTCGTTTTCTCCTTCGTACACACCCGCAGGATAGTACTCGCTGATCCACTGGCACCAGCGGTGCAGCAAGAGATTAGCGCCGGCAAACCTTTCCACTCCAGGCAACTTCGGATCACCGACAAAAAATTGGTGCGTGATAAACCCCATTCCGGCGAGCGTGGTGGCAAGATTCACGATGCGAACGCCCAGACCTCCTGCCATGGCGTAACCGTCCGGACCCTCGAAGCAGAGAATCACAAACTGAGTGTTCTCAGGACGTATGCGTTCTGGCTCCATCCCTCCTTGCCTCCTTTCAGTCCGTTTGTGAACTGCCAAAGTGTCAGCATGAATACCAGGACAGCCGTCACCTATGGTCAACTGCGGAGCTAGGGTGAGTCGTCAAGGTTTGACGGACGCGAACTCGACGAAGGTCAGCTATACGGCGCGTCTCGCCTTAATGAGTCTAATTCAGCTCACGCACGCCATGGACAACGGGACGTTTATCTCAAAAAAAATAAAAAACAAGACAATTTTTTTTTTGATGAAGTTCGGTCGGGCAAATGCTAAACCGCATCGGCAGGTTTGGTCACAAGTGGGCACTGCTTGACCGAAGTCTCATTGTTAGCCGATACAGAGCAACGGCCATCGCCCGGACAGCCGTCGAGCCCGCGGTGGTCGATCAACAGGTCCTATTGAGGCGTACGAACCCCCGGCGGATATCTGCCATAGGACTGAGCGAAAAACTGAAACGCTCCGGCTTATCGACAACGCGCCTGTGAAAACGTGACCCGACTCGCCGAACACCACTTTATAAGCACCTTTCAACATGACGAAGTAGCTGTCATTTCTTCTAAAAACCCCTCAGGTCGGTTCTCATTCCTGCGAAATGGAAAGTAACAAGGCCTGAGAGGGGGCCTGCCGAACAGGTGGAATTTTGGCTTCATCGTAAACAGCGGATCGTGCTGCTTCTGTTGGCACGGCACTTGCCCATCGTTTAATAAAGATGCAACCCACTTATACTACCGGAGCCTACTGAACATGGAACAGAAAACTGCACTTTGGTACTTCATCATGGTATTCGCTATTCTCATCGCGCTCCATACCTTGCTCCCCGATTCTCGCTCCGAAATAATCACCTATAGCCAATTCAAGGTACTGGTGAAGCAAAACTTGGTCACAGATCTTGTGGTCGAGGAGGCAACCGTAGGCAGCATCACCCCTCAGCCTGAAGGTGGCGAAACGATTGCCAGCGAGTTTTGGCATCTCCCAACTCAGCCCACAAGAGCGGCACAATGGTTCCGCTTTTACCTCCCGGCAGCTTCTCAACCAGCTTAGCTGCCGGCATAGCGGCGAAAAAATCTTCGATCTTTTCCTCATAAGTGTTCACGGCTTGCATAAGGTCTCGGAGCTGAACGACAAGGACTCCAACAAGTTGCGCTTTGGCTCTGACGACGTGCTCAGGAATCGGCAGTTGTGGCTGATGCAGTTTCTCCCAAAGCTCCTTGGAGCGCTCTTCTCCAAGATGGTGTTCTCGTTGAGAAAATTGCTTCCACCGTTTTCGGCTAAGCCGAGAGAGAGCCTGAGGAGTGGGATATTGCTGAAGAAAATCCAAGCCGATCTTTGTTTGCAGATCAAAGACCTCCAGAGGCCGAGGATAGTACTCTTTAAGCGTCCGATCGAGCAGATTGACCAACCTCGTTTTGTGCCGCACCAACCGATAGTGATCCCGGGTGAGCAGCTTAAGTTCTTGAGCTTGAACCGAATTTGGCTCAAGCGGTCGCAAACGGGCATGATCCCGTTCTCAAAAACTCTGCCAGCACGAAGGCATCAAACAAATCGCTCTTGGATTGGCTCATGCGAAAGCGGTCTCGGCCCCGATCCAGAGCCTTGGGATTAACCGGGTAGACCACAACGCCGTGGTCCAACAGAAAATCCACAATCCGCCCCTGAGGCGTTTCGATCGCCGCCCACAGCTCTGTGCCGTGAGCCTTTTTCTCATGCAGCCAGCGACCGAATTCGGCCATCGGCTGCGGCTGCTGAACAAGTTTTATCTCGGCTACTTTGTTGCCTTCTGGATCGCTCACCCAAACCTGATGAAACTCATCAGCCCAATCCACTCCCAAATAATATCGCCTCACTTTTGGACTCTCCTCCTCAGAAATGTGTTTCCAATTCCAATAGCGGTGAACGGAAAGTTTGCCTTATATCGGTCCTCCAGGGGACAACTTTCTATTGAACCTTTTGCTCCGTTCTCTCACTGGTCGGGACAGTCTTCTCCAAATCCTCACAATGGGCATTGGGCAGGATTGGTCCTCATACCAGCAAGCTCGTTGAAATCGGTGTCACATACAATGTTCTTCTCTATAAATTCTTCAACAGGAGTAATATAAGGACAGGATGAGGGCGCATTTCGAGAGCTGTTCACCCTCACCCTCGCCCTCTCCCGCAAGCGGGCGAGGGAACTCATTAGTTGCCACGAAGTGTTTCATGAGCTTACGCTCGCTCACAGAGAATGAAAATGAATGCCCTTGCCCCACATATCAGGACTGTCATCCTGAACGAAGTGAAGGATCTGCTTTTGTTTTTTGACCCGTTCGAAGCCGAGAACAAGCAGATTC
>CAYPHJ010000128.1:0-11580 GCA_964410485.1 uncultured Syntrophobacteraceae bacterium | reverse complement strand
AGGTGACGCGCGTGGCGCGCGAGGTCGGCACGGAAGGCAAGCTCGGCGGGCAAGCGCTGGTGCCGGGGGCGGCTGGGACATGGAAGGACTTGACGGATAACGTCAATGTCATGGCTGCAAACCTTACTGCGCAGGTGCGCGGCATCGTCAAGGTAGTGACCGAGGTTGCTAACGGTAGCTTGAAAGAAAAGCTCACGGTGGAGGCAAAAGGAGAGGTAGCGGCATTGGCCGAGACGATCAACAACATGACCGATACCCTCGCGATCTTTGCCGAGCAGGTGACGACGGTGGCGCGTGAAGTCGGAGTCGAAGGACGTTTGGGGGGACAAGCAAACGTGCCGGGAGCGGCTGGAATTTGGAAGGACCTGACGGACAACGTCAACCTGTTGGCGGCCAATCTCACCACGCAAGTACGCGCTATCGCGGATGTGGCAACTGCCGTGACGAAGGGCGATCTCACGCGCTCAATCCAGGTGGACGCGCTGGGAGAGGTAGCCGAGTTAAAGGATAATATCAACGCCATGATTCGAAACCTCCGCGGAACCACGGAGCAGAACACCGAACAAGATTGGCTCAAGACCAATCTGGCCCGCTTCACCCGCATGATGCAGGGCCAGCGCGAATTGACAACAGTGGGTGAAATGCTCCTCTCCGAATTGGCTTCTCTCGTCGACGCGCAGTACGGCGCCTTCTACCAAATGGAAGGGAGCAACGGAGGTTCGTCTCTCAAGATGTTGGCGGGCTATGCGCGCGGTGAAAGTCAAAGCTTGCTAGCGGAAGTGCCCGTCGGCGTGGGGCTCATCGGCCAGTGCGCCGTCGAAAAGCGCCGGATCTTACTCTCCGGACTCCCGCCCGATTACATCCGCATCGCGTCTGGCCTGGGTGAGGCGAGGCCGCGCAACCTGATTGTTTTACCCGTTTTGTTCGAAGGGCAGACCAAAGCCGTCATCGAGTTGGCTTCACTGGCGGAATTTACCTCTACGCACTTGACCTTCTTGGCGCAACTGACGGAGAGCATCGGTATCGTCCTCAACACCATTGAAGCGACGATGCGTACCGAAGGTTTGCTGCAGCAGTCGCAGAAACTCGCGAGCGAGTTGCAAGCTCAACAAGCGGAGCTGCAGCAAACCAACGAGGAATTGGCCAACAAAGCCAAACAACTCGCCGAGCAGAACGCGGAAGTCGAGCGCAAGAACGACGAGATCGAGCAAGCGCGGCACGCGCTGGAGGAGAAAGCCGCCGAATTGGCTCTCGCTTCAAAATACAAATCGGAGTTTCTGGCCAACATGTCTCATGAGCTGCGCACTCCACTGAACTCAATCTTGATCCTGGCGCAGCAGCTTGGCGAAAATGCCGAGGGCAATCTCAACCCTAAACAGGTCGAATTTTCGAAGAACATCCATGCCTCGGGCGCGGATCTGCTCAATCTGATCAGCGACATTCTCGATTTGTCCAAAATCGAATCCGGCACGGTGACAGTTGAACCCGAAGAAGTGCAGTTCGTCAAGGTCAGGGAAGCGGTCGAGCGGAGTTTTCGGCACGTTGCGGAGGTAAAACACCTGACGCTCAAGATCGAAGCGGACCCTGAGTTGCCGCGCAGCATGAACACTGACGTGAAACGTCTCCAGCAGGTTTTAAAAAACTTGCTCTCCAACGCTTTCAAGTTTACAACCCAAGGCGAGGTTACCTTGCGCATGCGCGTGGCGCCCAACGGCTGGAGCATCGACCATCCCGTGCTCAACAGCGCGGCGCGGGTCATCGCCTTTGAGGTCACCGATACAGGCATCGGCATCCCAGTGGAAAAACAGAAGATTATTTTCGAGGCGTTCCATCAAGCAGATGCGGGCACGAGCCGGCGCTACGGCGGCACGGGCCTGGGTCTTGCCATTAGCCGTGAACTGGCGGCGCTTTTGGGCGGTGAGATTCGGCTGGTCAGCGCGCCCAACCACGGCAGCAGCTTTACTCTGTATCTGCCGGAGAATTTCTTTGGCACAGGCTCCACTCCGGCCGCAATTAAGATTGGACGGCTCAGTCCGGCCCCCTTAATCGTGAAGCAGGCGGCAAAACCGATGGAAGTTCCCGATGACCGCGAGTCGATCATGCCGGGAGATGCCGTTGTCCTCATTGTCGAGGATGATCCGCAGTTCGCCCGGCTCTTGTTAGAGCTGGTGCACAGCCGCAACCTCAAGGGAGTCGTCACGACGCAGGGTTCGATTGCCCGCACGCTGGCGCGCGAGTTCAGCCCCGCGGCCATTATTCTGGATATTTTTCTACCGGACATGCTCGGCTGGACCGTTTTGAGCCATCTCAAACAAGACACGGCCACACGGCACATCCCGGTCCAAATCATCAGCGTCGAAGAAGAACGGATGCACGGAATCGGACGGGGAGCGTTCTCCTACTTGATCAAACCGGCGACCCCGAAGGATTTGCATAGAGCACTGGACCGGGTCCTCGATTACGCGCGCGCGCAGCGAAAGCGGTTATTGATCGTCGAAGACAACGAACTGGAGCGGCAAGGCATTATCGAGTTACTGCGCCATCAGCAGCTCGACATCGTCAGCGCCGGGAGCGGCGGCGAAGCATGGGATGCTTTGCTCGCCAATCAATTTGATTGTATGGTACTCGATCTCAAGCTGCCGGACATCTCCGGCTTTGAGTTGCTGGAGCGCGTGCGCCAGCGGCCGGAGCTCCGAGAGTTGCCAATCGTTGTCTTCACGGGCAGAGAATTGTCGCACGAGGACGAAGCGCAACTGTCGCGCATGGCGGAAAGCGTCGTGTTGAAGGGCGTAGAATCTCCCGAGAGGCTCCTGGACGAAACGTCTCTTTTTCTCCATTTGGTGACATCGGAATTTCCGCCGGCGAAACAGCAGATGCTCGAGCGATTGCGCCACAGCGATGAAGCGCTAAGACAGAAGAAAGTGCTGGTTGTCGATGACGATCTACGCAACATTTTTGCCTTGACGAGCCTTCTTGAGCGCCACGGGCTTCGAGTCGTCAGCGCTGAAACCGGTCGAGAAGCCATTTCCCTGCTCGATCGGGATGACGATATCGACGCAGTTCTCATGGATATTATGATGCCTGAGATGGATGGCTATGAGACCATGCGCCAGATCCGGCGCCATCCCAACCACCACCTCCTCCCGATTATCGCCCTCACGGCGAAAGCCATGAAAGGCGATCGCGAAAAATGTCTCGAGGCCGGGGCCTCCGACTACATTGCAAAGCCCGTCAACAGCGAAGAGTTGCTTGCCCTCTTGCGCATCTGGCTGTTCGGCAAGCAGAAAGAGCCCAGGGCCGGTTATGGTCAGCGCGACTACAGCGAACATCCTGGTCGTTGATGACGACCTGAAAACGCTCACGGCCATGGAGGCGCTGCTTGCCGGGCCGGGGCGAAATATCGTCACGGCAGCGACAGGCACAGAGGCCCTCCGTCACCTGCTCCGTGAGGACTTCGCGCTGATTTTGCTCGACATTCGTCTGCCGGAGATGGACGGTTTCGAGACGGCGGCCCTCATAAGACAACGAGAGCGCTTTCGCTACACGCCGATTATTTTCATTTCCGCCATCGACACCCTGGAGGCGGATGTTTTTCGCGGCGCCGCCAGCGGCGCGGTCGATTACCTTTTCAAGCCCGTCGTGCCTCAGGTCCTGAAAGCTAAAGTGTCGGTCTTTGTTGATCTGTTTCACATGACCGAGCAGCTAAAACAGCAGGCGATTCGACAGACCGAGGAGCGGTTTCGACTGGTAGTGGAAAGTTTACAAGATTACGCCGTATTCACGATCGATCCCGGCGGACGGGTGTCGAGCTGGAATCGCGGCGCGGAGCGCATTGGCGGCTGGCGTCAGGACGAGGTGCTCGTCCAACCGTTCGACCGTTTCTACACTCGCGAGGATCGGCAAGTCGGCCGGCCGGCGGCCGCGCTGAGGCAAGCCGTTGCGGAAGGGCGATACGAAGAAGAGGCGTGGCGCACGCGCAAGGACGGCTCGCGGTTTTGGGCCAATCTAGTGATGACCCCGCTCACCGAGGAAAACGGCGAGCTAGTGGGATTCTCCGCAATCATTCGCGATCTGACGGCGCGAAAGCGAGCGGAGGAGGAATTGCAGAAACTCAACGCGGAGCTGGAAAAACGATTTGCGGAAAAAACGGCGGAATTGGTCAAGACGACACGGGACCGGGAAAGATTACAAGAGCAGCTTCTGCAGGCGCAAAAGTTGGAAAGCATAGGAACTCTTGCCGGCGGCATCGCTCACGATATCAACAATCTCTTGAACGTCATTTCGGGCTATTCATCGTCAATCCTGCAAAACGCCAACAAGCCGAATAAGCTTTCCGAGAGCGTCGAAGTCATCACTGAAATGGTGGAGCGCGGGTCCTCGCTGGTCCAGCAGTTGCTCGCCATGTCACGTAAAACTCCGACGCAATTTCAGCCCGTCCAGATCAATGCCGTATTGGAAAGACTGCGCGTGCTCCTCGGTGAGACTTTTCCCAAAGGAATCGATACCGAATGGGAATTGTCGGGCGACTTGCCGACTGTTCTGGCTGACGCGAACCAGATCCACCAGATCGTTCTCAATTTGTGTCTTAATGCTCGAGATGCCATGCCCAGCGGGGGCAAGCTCCGTATCCAGACCTCGACAGTCTCGGGGGCCGAGCTGCGCCGTGTTTTCCAAGAAGCTACCGAAGACCATTACGCCACCGTGACGATCACCGATACGGGCGCAGGCATGGACGCCGCCACTAAGGCCCGCATCTTCGAGCCTTTTTTCACCACCAAAGAAGTTGGACAGGGTTCCGGTCTCGGTCTTGCGGTGGTGTACGGCATCGTCAGCCATCACAGCGGCTTTATCGATGTCGATACCGCGCCCGGCCGTGGCGCCTCGTTTCGACTCTGTTTCCCCGTCGCAAGGTGTGAATCACACCCGGCTGGGAAAACACAACTCAGGGAAAGCGCGCAGGGAATTGCGGACGGTGACGGACAAACGATCCTACTCGTGGAAGACGAGAAGCGGCAGCTAGAATTGATGCAAAAGTTCCTCGAAAGCCACGGCTATCGAGTCCTGATAGCCCGAGATGGAATTGAAGCCGTGGAAGTGTTTCTCCGCCACAAAGAGGAAATTGCGCTGGCACTTCTGGATATTGGACTGCCAAAACTAAACGGCTGGGACGCGTATCACAAGATGCGGGCAAACAACCCTTCGCTGAAAGCGATAGTTGCCACCGGTTTCGCAGCGCATCCGATAGAATCCGAAGTGGCGAAGGGCGATTTGTGCGGCATTATCCTGAAGCCTTATCAGTTGGACGACGTGCTGGAGCGGATTTCCGCCGCCATCAAGAGTCCCGCGCCCGCCGCCGCACTGGCAGCGAAAACGGATGGCCAATCGCTGGACGCTGTCGTACCTGACAAAAGCAGCAAACCTTCGATAAGCTAAGCCCGAGGTTAAAACCCAGCCAAACCTTCGCCCCATCTTTGTCCATTCCTTAACCTGATCCATTCCTTAACCTGAACCTAAACCTTTCCTCGCGCGCGCCTGCCGATGTTCTTATAAATAATGCCGATGATGATCAGGAGAAAGGACAGAAAGCGAACGAAATAAAAGAATGGCCGCCCTTCGTTCGGATCGCCGCTAAGTCCCAAAGCGGCACGATTCAAGCCCTCCAACAAGAACGAAACAGCGAAGAAAAGAAACAAATGGTCGCGAGTATCGCGCCAGAAGCGCAGGAAAAATAATCCGGCAACCAGCGAAGCCATGGCGATAGCGCCGAGCAAGATCAAGGCTAGATCCATAGGTGCCTCAGTCAACGGTCCCAAATGATTCCATACAACAGCACGATCATCGAGCTGAGCGCCACGACCAGTCGCCAGGTAAAGAGGTTGACGTCAGGAAGTAGCAACTTGTCCGCCGCGAGCAATGCGTTATTCAGCGTCAATCCGAAAAAGCAGAGCCCGCCCCATAACAACAACTTGTAACCACTACGGAGGTAAGCGCGCAGCAACAGGAAAAAACAAAACAGGGCCGTGATCGTGCAAAGGCCGTAAAAGATACCTGCCATGGCTATTTGTCCTTTCGTAATCTGAACGCGTCGGCAAATTCTTGCACCCTGGATTTTGCCTTCGAATGAATAAGGTTCGTGACGGGTACCAGATGCCTGGCATAGATGTCGGCGATGCGATCGACCATCTGTCGAAGTTCCGTCGAGCCCGGTTGATAGCGGTATGCCAAATGAGTCCCTTTGTCCACAGATATGAAAAAGCCCTGCGTACAAAGCCGACTCAGGATATCGGCCGTCTGCGTTTCGCTGATGTACAGCCTTTCGGCCAAACCCTCGGCATTCCATTCCGTTTCTGGATTGGCTCGAAGAAGCAACAATGCCTCCATTTCCGCCACGGAGTCAATGGTATCCAGGATGAACTTCTCTAAATCATCGGGAATGACTTTGTAACTCATGAGCGATGTATTTGGGGAGCCTGACAGCTTACCGAAGTGCGCAAACTGTGTTTCTTTTCTAAACGGTCAGCCGTCGATTTGTCAATGCTGTACCAAGGCAATTTGACTGTCACAAAACGGAAGTGATAGATCTGCGCTTGACACGTCCAGGGAAGGCGGATGGCCAAAAACAACGCACAAACTGTAGCGCAACAGTATGGCGTTCTTGTGCCAACGGGGCGTCTCAGAGACGGCAGGCCCCGGAGTATTTTGTTCAACGCCGCTCAATGCATCGGCTGCCGCCATTGCGTCCAGGCATGTAAAGATTGGAATGATCATGATCGCACTAGCCTGTACGCGCTTTCCAGTACGAACTGGGTCACTATCGAGCCGCCGGTGCTCGAAGGCCTATCGCCCTTTTGGACACGCAACAGCTGCATGCATTGCGATTTTCCCGCCTGTGCGGCGGTCTGCCCAGTTGAAGCCATTACAAAATACGCGGAGGGCCCGGTTGTCATCGATGCAAAAGCATGTATCGGCTGCGAGTACTGCATTCATGCCTGCCCGTGGGAGGTGATTACCAAGAGCGACATCACCCACAGGGCCACAAAATGCACCATGTGCAGTGATCGGATCAGTGAAGACAAAGAACCCTTTTGCGTTCAGGCGTGCCCGGTCGATGCTCTCGACTTCGGCTTGAGTGAAGACATCCACGCCAAGGCAAGCAAGCAGGCCGCAGCGATCGGCGGTTACCTCTATGGGCAAACGGAAGCCGGGGGCGGTGGCGTCATCTATCTCTTAAAAGAAACAAAAGAGACCTACGGGGTGCGCGATGTCAGCGACAAAAAATTCCCCAGGCACAATATTCCTCTTGGCCTCATGCTCAAGGATCTGTTCACGGCGAGTTGCGGCATTAAGGGGAAGCTTCGTGCCTTGTACTTGGCGGTGATTCATCCAAGGCGTCTCCTGTATCGTTACTGGCCACGGTGAAATCCCATGCGATTGAGAAAAGACATAGCGCTGGCGCACCTTCAGGACTCATCGTTCGCTTACAGTCTGCCGCGCATTCCCCCATGTATGGATAATCCGGGTAGAGGAGATAGCACCGATGAGCAGCGAAAATGAGCTGCGCGAACAACTGGCCACCTGCACGCGGATCTTCGCCATGCAAGGCATGATCGGTGTCTTCGGCCATGTCAGCGCTTACCAGCCAGAAACCGGGCGTGTGCTCATTACACCGGGTATGGGCTCCGATAAGGGAAGTTTACGCGCCGAACATATGCTTCCTATGGATCTTGCAGGCAAGCCGTTTGAAGGAAATGAGCGCCCGCCGGTCGAATGGCCTATTCATACCGCCCTTCACGCAGCTCGCACCGACGCGCTTGCTGTAGCTCACCTCCACACGCCCTACGCAACGCTCTTCAGCATCGCCAAGCGCGAGTTTCAGCCGGTCACGCTGCAGGGCGCCATCTTCAGTGCCGGCGTGCCGCTTTACAGGGAGGCCCAACTCATCACCACGCCCGAGCGGGGTGCCGGCCTATTAAAGGTTATTGGCGAGAAACGGGCCGCGCTGTTGCGCGCCCACGGCATTGTCGTGGTGGGTAAAAATCTCCAGGAGGTTCTATTCGCATCACTCGTCTTAGAAGACGACGCCAAAAAAACCATGCAGGCGGCCACGCTCGGAGAGGTCGGCACCGTCAGCGCGGAAGAGTGCCGCGTGTTCGGCGCCGAGATCGCGCTGGAGCGTCGCGCCCAACGGGCATGGGATTATTTCAGTCATCTGGAGGCCCGTTGGGATCGCCAACCGGCCACGGGCAGGAGCGAACTGTTTCCGTGAAGCGAATGAAAACCGTTCCAAACGTTCAAATAGTCCCACTCGCCCAAGGCAGAGGCGGTGTCGCAATGTCATTCTGAGAGGCGCAGCGACGAAGAGTCAGTTTTTGTCGTCGAAAATGCGGCAAGAAAGCAGACCCTTCACTTCGCTGATGACAGCCCCCGAAAAATGCGCTTGCGACACAACCTCACAGTCGGGGAGAAATAGGGAGGGGTGAAACCAAGGATAGCAGTTGACTTGCACCAGTTCTGCTTCTAGACGGCACAATGGCCATGCCACATTCCGACTACTCGAGTTTCTTCCCTGCTCAACGCAGGACGCCCCTGCCGGGCGGTTATATGGGAAAGATCCTGCGGGTCGATCTTACCAAAGGAAAAATAGCCGACTTGAATCTTCCGGAAGAGCCGCTACTGCGCAAGTATTGGGGCGGGCAGCTCATGGCCGAATACATTCTGCTGCACGAGCTGCCGCTGCAGATTGACCCTTACGATGCACACAACGTTATCGTCGGCATGACCGGACCTGTTACGGGTACAGGATTCACACCCGGCGGCACAAAGATTTGCTTCGTGTACTTGAGCCCGTCTACCCGCTACACGCTCGGCCGCGGTGCTAGCAGCGGTTATTTCGGTGTCTCCCTCAAGGCGGCTGGTTACGACGGTGTCATCATAAAGGGCGCGGCAAGCGACCCTGTTTATCTTTACGTCGGAGAGGACAAAGTGGAGCTACGCGACGCGAGCCGCGTCTGGGGCAAAGGAGCGCGGGAGACCGAGGACCTGCTGCGTGCTCACGTCGGCCATCAAGACGCGCGAGTCGGTTGCATCGGGCCCGCAGGCGAGAATTTGATCCGGGCCGCCATGTTCATCAATGACTACAACCATAATGCTGCCCACGGGCTTGGCGCGATTATGGGATCGAAGAAACTCAAGGCTATTGTCGCGTGGGGAACAAAGCGCCCGCGGCTGCACAACAAACATGCATTGATCGAAGCAGGCTTGCGCTGGCGCAGAGCCCTCGCACCGCGGACAACCACGGTGAGAAAACGGCAGACGAGCGTCGGTCACGGCGAGGATTGGGGCGCCATCACGAAGCTCAACTGGCGCAGCACTATCATCACTGACGAGACACGGGGTTTTGATCAGAACCGGGTGGTACTACGGCCCTGTTTTCAGTGCCCTCGAATGTGTCCTTGGGATGTGGAAATCGGCGCAGGACGGCACCAGGGGAAAATCGGCCGCTTCAATGCCGGCAGCGAATGGATGGATACTTTCTACAACCTCGGCTTCAAAGGCAACGACGTCCTCTACCTTTCGGAGCGCATCAACGACCTCGGCATCGAATGCAGCCATTTCGCCTGTGGGGCCGGCTTGGCGTTCGAAGCCTGGGAAAAAGGGCTGCTCGGCGCGGACCGAACCGACGGGCTTACATTGGAGTGGGGCAATCTGGAGGCGGCCGAGGCTCTCCTGGAGCGTTGCGCTCGCCGCCAGGGCTGGCTCGGGAACTTGGTTGCGGAGGGACCAAAAGATCTCGCGCTCGCGCTGGGCGGTGAGGCAATGAACTGGGTGGTTCATACCAAAGGCGGTACGCCTGCGCAGCACGAATGGCGTCCGCTGTTGAGTCAAATGCTGCGGGAATTAGTCGCCAGCGGTGGCATGAAGCCACAAGGCGCAGGCGGCAAAGAACCGCCTCCCGATCTGGCCTATCGCGAGAGTTGGGGCCCTCTCGATATGCGAAAACCGGCTGGCTGGACGCGCTCTCACCTGCTCACCGAACAGTACCGTCAAGCCTGCGGCATGATGGGCGCCTGCTGGTTCGCATTGAACGACAAAATACCCGATGGACTTAGAAGCATGGTCGACTCGCTTAACGCGACCACTGGCTGGGACGTTAGTCTCGACGAGATGCTCGACGCTGGCCACCGATCGATTGTACTTCAAAGCGTTTTCGGAACTCAGCGTGGCTGGATAGCCGACCACGATTGGAAGGATGTCGGGCCGCGGTTTCTTGATCCCATCCCAGATGGTAAATATGCAGGATTCACGATCGCCAAGTGGCTGCCGGACCTCGTTTATGAATACTACAGGCTCTCGGGACGCCATGAAAAGTCCGGCCGGCCATACAAGGACACCCTGAGCAGGTTGGGTCTCGAAGAATTTCAAGAATGGAGCCAACTCGATTGAGAGTTTAGTGTTATTGAATGTTATTGAATAACTAGTGCGTCAGGAGGGCTAGAGTCATGAAGACACGCCGGACCGTAGTCGCACTTTGGCTAATTGGTTTTATCGCCTGTACCAGTTTCCTCTCGCCCGCGGGCCATGCGCAGAGTTTGAAAAAAGTGCGCATGGGAAGTTCCTCTACGAACGTCTCTTTTCTGGCCATCTACACCGCCTTACATCGCGGCTTCTTCAAGGATGAAGGCATCGATCTGGAAATCATCTACATGGCGGCGAACTTGACCAGCGCGGCGGTTCTTACCGGAGACCTCGATTACAGCGCTGCAGTGACGGGACTGATCGGCGGCGCCGTGCGCGGGCAGCCGATGAAGGTTTTGCTCTTCACGGTAGAACGCCCGTTGCTATTTCTCGTCAGCAACAAAGAGATCACAGATCCCAAACAGCTGAGGGGCAAGAAAATAGCCGGCAGCTCTCCGGGAGGGTCTGCGACCTTGCTGGCGTATCAGGCTTTGAGGCATCTCGGTCTTGAGCCAGGACGCGACGTCTCTGTTCTTCCCATGGGCGGAACGGCAGCAGGGCGCTTCGCCGTGCTGGAATCGGGAGTCGTCGATGCCTCCCTCTTGTCCGTACCCGAGAATATCATCGCGATGGACAAAGGTTACAGGGAGCTTATTTTTCTCGGCGATATTGTTCAATTTGCCCAAAACGGCTTCGGCACATCAGAAAAGAAGATCCGGGAGAATCCCGACGAAGTTTATCGCATGGTGCGCGCCACTTTACGCGGCTTGCAGTTCGTCTTCGATAAAAGCAATCAGGAAGCGGTAACCGATATTATGATGCGCCAGTGGAAAGTGAACGATCGACGAATGGCCGCGGAGATGTCGAGGCAGGTTTCCCGCGTCTTGACGAAGGACGCGAATGTGAGCCCACAGTCCGTGCAGGTCTTGATCGATCTGCAACGGGAGAATGCCAAAGTCACGAAGCCCATCTCAGTACCAGATGTGGTCGACTACAGCTTTCTGGAGAAAGCGCGCAAGGAATTGGGAATGGCCAAATAGTTTCAAGTTTCGCGTTCCTGGTTAACTAGGAGGTTGCTGAAAAAAGATTCGGAATGCTTCGACAGGCTCAGCATGAACGGAAAAT
>CAYPHJ010000127.1:0-12077 GCA_964410485.1 uncultured Syntrophobacteraceae bacterium | reverse complement strand
TAGATGCGTAGGCACTGAGATAAGCGATCCGTCTAAAGAGATGAGCAGAAGTTGTCGCGCAGCCTGCGTCATACGAAATGGACGAAGAGCGAATTGGCGACCATGACGCCACGATCAGTGAGGCGGAGATGGCTGCCGGTATGCTCCATCAGTCCGGCACCTATCCAGTCATTGATCTGAGGATAGAGGTCGCAGGGGCTTGTAGCGAATCGGGCGGTAAATTCGCTGAGCGTGACTCCTGCCGTCAATCGGAGCCCTGAAAACATGATCTCCCCGGCGGCCCTTTTGAGATCGGCCGGCTCTCGTTCTACAACGGCTTGTCCCGAGCGAGTAATGGCTTGCATATAGCGGCTCGGAATCTTCTCATTCCACCACCTTAAGGCATAGGTTCCATTCGCGTCGACTCTCCTGTGGCTGTGCGCTCCGGCGCCGAGCCCCAGGTAGTCACCGCCTTGCCAGTAGTTCACATTGTGCCGTGAATGAAAGCCGGGTCGAGCGTAATTCGATATCTCGTAACGCGTAAGGCCCGCTTCTGTGAGCCTCCGTTCGATGAGCGTTGCCATGGCGATCTCCTGGTCTTCGCTCAAGAGCAGAAGCCTGCCATTGCGGAACGCGTGATGGAATGGAGTTCCTTCTTCGATGGTCAAGTTGTAGGCAGACAGGTGAGGGGAGTCGAAGTTGAGAGCGCTGTCCAGATCGCTGCTCAGCTCTTCCACAGTTTGGTCTGGGTTGGCATAGATCAGGTCCAAACTAAAATTTTCAAACCCGGAGCTGCGCACGATCTCCAACGCCCGCTCAGACTCGTCCGCCGAATGGGCGCGGCCGAGGAATTTGAGCAAACGAGGCTGGAATGATTGTATTCCGACGCTGATGCGGTTGATGCCGCATGCGCGATAGCCTGCAAAATTGGCGGCATCGATGGTCCCCGGGTTAGCCTCGAGGGTGATCTCGCAACCAGGTAAAAGATCGAATGCAGCTTCGATGCGGTTGAGCATCCTTCCAATGGATACAGGATTAAATAGCGACGGAGTCCCGCCACCGAAGAAAATGCTTTGTAAGCCCCTGCAGCTCCATTCCTCCCGGACAGCGTAATGGTCTAGCTCGTTCATCAGCGCTTTGCTGTATGCCTGCTCGGGAATGACTGCGACCACATGCGAGTTAAAGTCACAGTAGGGACATTTGCTGATGCAGTAGGGAATATGAATGTAAAGGGAAAAAGGCCTTCGTTCAGCCCGCATATGAATGCCATCTTAGGGGCCAAAAGAGATGGGCGCAACCCGCGGCAAAAAACTGACGCTGACGGAGGGAATTGATTGAATGGCGCAACGGCCGGCAAAGTTTGAATTAACCCTGGAGCATTGTTATAGTTTCCACTTCTTAAACAGACATTCTTATGTCAGTCGCCGAACACAAGGAAAAGGGAAAGAAAAGTATTCGTTGCTTCATTGTTACGGTTAGTGACACCCGTGATGAAGCTACGGATCTCAGCGGTCAACTGATCAAATCTCATTTGACGAATGAGGGCCATTCAGTATCCGGCTACCGCATCGTTAGGGATGAGCCGGCGGAGATTGACCGTTTATTGCGCGAGGCGCTTGTCCAGAACGCCGTGGATGCGATTATTGTCAATGGCGGCACCGGGATTGCGCCGCGCGACGGTACCTACGAGGTCATTGTCAGGCTCCTCGACAAGCGGCTGGATGGATTTGGTGAAATCTTTCGTTACTTGAGCTATCAAGACATAGGCTCCGCGGCCATCATGAGCCGCGCCGTTGCCGGGTCGGCCCAAGGCAAGCTCTTGATCTCGCTTCCGGGATCTAAAGGAGCCGTGGGGCTGGCCATGGAAAAGCTGATTCTGCCGGAACTCCGCCATATGGTCTCACAGCTCCAAGGGGCATGAAGATACGAGTAAAGTTTTTTGCAATTTTGAGAGAACGGGCGGGAACCGCGGAAATCGTGAAGGAGCTGCCGCAAGGCAGTACCGTGTCTCAACTCTGGGAGATTTTACAGAAAGATCATCCTAAACTGGCTGTTTCCGGAATCCGCTTGCTTTACGCCGTCAATCAGGATTACGTCGCGCCGGATCACGTCCTCAAAAACGACGATGAGGTTGTGTTTATTCCGCCGGTCAGTGGGGGCGCGTCATGTTTCGCGTGAGCCTGCAGCCGCTCAATCTTCAGGAGCTAATTGACTTCGTGACCGATCCAGAAGCCGGTGCCATCGCAACGTTCATCGGTACGACTAGAAACAACAACGAAGGGCGGAGAGTTATTGCCCTCGATTACGAAGCCTATCCGGAAATGGCCGAAAAGGAGTTGGCGCGCGTGGGTGGAGAAGCCAGCCAACGTTGGCAGATCTGCCGCATGGCGATTGCACACAGGGTCGGACCCGTTCAAATCACCGAACCCAGCGTGATGATCGTAGTTTCTGCGGCCCACCGCGAGGCGGCCTTTGCGGCCTGCCGTTTTGCCATTGAAGAGATCAAAAGGACGGTGCCAATCTGGAAAAAAGAAGTGTACGAAGGCGGCGAGATTTGGATCGGCACACAGAGCGGCGAACCACTAAACAAATAGGTTCAGGGTTAAGGCTTAGGCTAAGGTTCAGCCCCCCTCGACTTCTTCTTGCCCCTTAACCTTAACCTCAACCTGACCCTGTCTCTATTCCACTCTGTGAATGGCGCCTTCAGGCAGAGACGCGACAAAGCTCTCTAACGCGCGTTCGAGATACCCCGAATCTTTGGACTCGAGCGTGACCTTCACCTTGTAATCGGGGATGTCCAAAACGGGATAGGAGCCGAGAAGGAGCTCGGGAAACCTGGCGAGCAACTCGTTCAAAACCGTCGCAATGACCCCTTCGCCGTATTTTACGTAAACCGTTCTCAAAAAGTAGGGCGCCTCACGGAACAGTTCTTTAATGCTGTCAAAGCGCTCCTCAAGGATTCTGGGAATGCCGGGAAAAATAAAAACATTGTGGAGCTTGATAACCGGCGCAAAAAGCGCTTCCGTAACCAGAAGCTCGGCCCCTTCGGGCACATTAGCCATTCTCAGCCGCGTCTCGTTAATGTCTGCGCCAAGGCGCTGGCGCATGCGCCGCTCGATTTCCGGGTGGCGGATCACTTTGACGCCGAACCCGCGCGCGATGCCCTCAATGGTTACGTCATCGTGCGTCGGCCCAACGCCGCCCGTAGTGAACACCAGATCAAAGCGTCGGGAGAAGTCGGAAACTTCCGTTCCGATCAGTTCGACATCGTCGGGAATCGTGGAAATCTTCTGCACCTCGACGCCCAGTTGGCGTAGCTGATGGCAAAGAAAATAGGAGTTTGTGTCCTGGGTCTTTCCGGATAAGACTTCATTGCCGATAATCACAACGCCGGCAGTTTTCGACATGCCTATCTTCTACCGAATGACACGTTTTCTGGCAACCGGGACTAGCAAAGGGCGGAGCGCAAAGTGCAGAGCGCCCTCAGCTCACGGCCGGCGGCAGAGCCATTCGAAGTTTGGTGTGCCGGTAAGAGCCGGTAGCCTCTGTCATTCCGAGGAGCCTGGTGACGAAGAATCTGCTTTCGCCCCACAAAAAGCAGATCCTTCGGCTCCGCCTCAGGATGACATTGTCGGGAGACGATTACCCGGAGCCGGGCGATTACAGGTCAAATTCGCTGCAGCTCATGAAGTAGTGACACTGAGGGTTCGAACAGACGAAACGGCACTTGTGGTTGATGAGCTTGGCGTTGCAGACAGGACAGAATTGCCACCAATTGTCCTGTTTGTCCTGTTGATCCAACTCGGCGAGATGGTCCTTTTGAGACATGTTCTCTTTTAGTCAAATTCGTGTAGATTGACAAGAAGATTCTTACCACCGGAGTCTCCCTTTGATTGGAGAGTTGCATTCGTTATAATCCTTCGCGCTAGATTTCAAAGGGCAATATGGTAAATCTCGGCATCATCGTACTGGCGGCCGGGCAGGGAAAGCGGATGAAATCCAGCCTGCCCAAGGTTCTGCATCCTCTGGCGGGAAAGCCGCTACTGCTGAGGGTTCTAGAGACTGCAAGGCGCCTCCAGCCAACCCGGATCGCCGTCATTATCGGGCACGGCGGCCAGGGCGTGAAACAGGCCTGCCCTGTCGACGACGTTGCTTGGGTCGTTCAACCGGAGCAGTTAGGGACCGGCCATGCGGTTCTCTGCGCCAAAGAGGCGTTTCGCGATTTTTCTGGCGATGTGTTGATTTTAAGCGGCGATGTGCCGTTAATCTACGAATCGGCCTTGACGGCCATGATCGATGCTCACCGGGCGCAATTGGCTAAGTTGACCTTGCTAACAGCGTTTGTGCGCTACCCGACCGGCTACGGCAGGATCGTGCGTAACCGCGCTGGCCAACTTGTGGCTGTCATCGAGGAGCGAGACGCGACGACCGAGCAAAAGCAAATTCCGGAAGTCAACGCCGGCTTTTATGTGGCCGCACCGGAATTTCTTTTCCCAGCGCTGGAGAAAGTGAACAATCAGAATCAACAGCGCGAATACTACCTGCCCGATGTCGTGGCCATTGGTCTGCGGCAAGAGGTCAAGATCGCGACAGTTACAGTGAACGACCGGCCGGAAATCATGGGTGTGAATAGCAGAGAGGAGCTTGCCGTGATGGAGAAGACATTGCAGGAACAGATCAATCGAAAATGGATGGAGGCGGGCGTAACACTGCAAGATCCGCAAAGCACATACATCGAAGATGAAGTGACGATTGGCAGAGACAGTTTTATCGGGCCCAATACGCACCTGCGTGGGCGAACGGTAATCGGTGAACGCTGTCGGATCGACGGCAGCGCGTACCTGACGAACGTCGAGATCGGTGACGAAGCGCATTTGAAGTTTTCGGTCGTGGCCACGAGCTGTTGCATTGGTCGCGAGGCCATTGTCGGCCCCTTCGCCCACCTTAGACCCGGAACGTTGTTGGGCGCCAGAGTTCATGTCGGTAATTTTGTTGAAGCGAAGGAAGCGACGCTCGGGGAGGGCACAAAAGCAAACCACCTGACGTATCTGGGGGACGTTACAGTGGGGTGCGATACGAACATCGGTGCCGGGACGATTACCTGTAATTACGATGGTTTTAAGAAGTATCGTACGACCATTGGCGACCGTGTACAGGTGGGCAGCGACTCCACGCTCGTGGCACCGGTTGCGTTGGGAGACGACGTTTACGTTGCCACGGCGACAACCGTGCGCCACGACGTTCCCGCCGGGGCGTTAGTCTTCAATGAACGGCAAGAACGGCTGCGTGAAGGTTGGACCGAGAAGAAACGGGCGCAAATGCAGGGGACTAAAAAATAATGTGCGGCATTGTCGGGTATATCGGAAAACGCGAAGCGGCGCCGCTCATTTTGGAAAGCCTGAAAAAGCTCGAATACCGCGGATACGATTCGGCAGGAATTGCAGTGCTCGATGACGGGCGTGTCTCGGTAAGACGCTGTCAGGGCAAACTCAGCAATCTGGAACAAATCTTGGAACGATCGCCGCTCACAGGAACTATCGGTATAGGTCATACTCGGTGGGCAACGCACGGTCGCCCTTCCGAAACCAATGCTCACCCGCACTGCGCCGGCGACGTGGTGGTCGTCCACAATGGTATCATTGAAAACTATCTCGATCTCAAAGAAGCCCTGAGCAAGAACGGAACCAAATTTTCTTCTGAAACGGACACAGAGATTGTCGCCCACCTGGTGGCTCAGAAAGTTGAGAAGGGAATGGACTTCCTCGAGGCAGTGAAAAAGAGCCTCAAGGAGATTCGCGGCTCGTACGCTCTGTTGTTTCTCAACCAGCAGGATCCCAAACGGCTGATTGTGGCGAAAAACTCAACGTCCATCGTTATCGGCTGGGGCGAAAAGGAAAATTTCATTGCATCCGATATCCCGGCGTTGCTCGACCACACGCGCAAGGTGACATTTTTGGAGGACGGGGAAGTTGCCGAAGTTTTTCCCGATGCTTTTCGCCTCTACAACGGCAAGGGACAATCCGTGCGCCGGGAATTTAAAGAAATTACCTGGGACGCTGTGGCAGCACGCAAGGGCGGTTATCGCCATTTCATGCTCAAGGAAATTCACGAGCAGCCCAGGGCGATTGCCGATACGTTCCGCGGGCGCATCGCTTTGAAAGCCGGTGACGTTTCGTTGGATGGTATTCAATTGACAGCAGCACAGGCGCGCCAAGTCAGGCGTATCCATCTCGTGGCGTGCGGAACGGCTTGGCACGCATGCCTTGTCGGCAAGTTCATGATCGAGGAAATCGCGCAGGTTCCCGCGGAGGTGGATTACGGCTCAGAGTTCAGGTACCGCTCGCCGTTGATGGATCCGCGTTCGTTTCTGTTAATGGTGAGCCAATCCGGAGAGACAGCCGATACGCTGGCCGCTGTGGAGATCGCGCGGCAGAAAAAATCCAAAGTGCTATCCATATGCAATGTCGTCGATTCTTCGATCGCTAGAAAATCCGAAGGCGTGCTCTACACCCATGCCGGGCCGGAAATCAGCGTTGCAAGCACAAAGGCTTTCACGACTCAACTTACGGCACTGTATGTGTTGGCAATCGGCCTCGGACGGCGTCGGGGCACGTTGGGTCCGGCGCGTGCCAAGAAGCTGCTTGCTGATTTGATGCATTTGCCGACATGGATTGAAGAAACACTGAAGATCGAGGGCGAGGTCGAGACGCTGGCCCGTACTCTCACGGACAGCGCGGACTTTCTCTATCTTGGCCGGGGCATCAATTACCCTATTGCGCTCGAAGGCGCATTAAAGCTAAAGGAGATTTCTTATATCCACGCGGAAGGCTATCCGGCAGGGGAAATGAAACATGGACCTATTGCATTGATCGATGAAAAGATGCCCGTTATCGTCCTCATGCCGCGTGACCGCTACTTTGAAAAGACGTTGGGAAATCTGAAGGAGGTGGAATCCCGCGGCGGAAAAATCATCATTCTCACCGATGAAGCAAAGCTGCCAGCGGATGTGACGCCCCTTGGAGTGCTGGCGGTACCCAAGGCTTCCCATTTCTTAACCCCTATCGTGCTCAGCATTCCCCTGCAACTCCTTGCCTACCATATTGCGGTTCATCGCGGTACGGATGTCGATCAACCGCGCAATCTCGCCAAGAGCGTAACCGTAGAATGAGTGGCCAATCAGGTGTTCCAAGCGTTCCAATCGTTCAAGCTGTTCCAATCGTTCACAAGCGGGTTTTAGTTCGTGTCGGAACACATTGAACGTTGAACTTTTGAACATTTGAACGCGCCCTCAAGGCGCCGTTTCCCTGAGTAGCCGAGCCGCCTCTTCCGGTGCTACCGGATTGATGAACAAACCGCTCCCCCATTCAAACCCGGCTACGTGGACCAGTTTCGGTAGTACTTCGATGTGCCAGTGAAAGTAACCATTTGGCTGTTCAGCCAAAGGATTTGAGCGAATGATATAGTTGAATGGCGGGTTGTGCATGGCGCGATCGAGCCGGACCAGGATCTGCCGCAAGCAACGCGCCAGGTGCAGCGTCTCGTCTTCGGCAGCATCTTCGAAGTTGGACTTATGTTGTTTAGGGACGATCCACGTTTCATAAGGAAACCGCGCTGCAAAAGGGGCGAACGCGACAAAATGGTCGGTTTCACTTATGATTCGCGTTGACTCTCTCAATTCGCGAGTGATGATGTCGCAGTAGATGCAGCGTTTGTTGGATTGATAATAAAGCCGAGCCCCGCGCGCCTCGATCTCCGCCTGGTTTGGCACCGTCGACAAAGCAATCAATTGGGAGTGAATGTGCGCAAAAGTTGCGCCCGCCTGTGCTCCCTGATTCTTGTAAATTAGCACGTACCGCCACCGCCCATCGTGCCGTAGCATCGCCAAACGCTCGCGATATGCATGAACAACTGCGGCAAATTGCTGCTCGCCAAGCTGCACCATCTCGGTTAGGTGCTCCGGCGCTTCGACAATGACCTCATGGAGTCCGATGGCGCTCTCCCGCCGGTACAGCGGATCGTCCTTGCTGATATACGCCGGTGTCGCAGTCAGCGCTGGGTATTTGTTGGGAAAGATACGTATACTCCAGCGCGCCCCCGCCTTCTCCGGAGCCAAAAAGGGATGCATGACGATCTCCGGTGGAGTCATGGCTTCGTTGCCGGCACAAAAGGCGCAGGGCCCGGCCGGTGTTATCTGGCTCTCTATCCGGCTGTTTTGCGGTCGTCGGGCTCGCTCCGGCGCGATGATCACCCATCGGTCGACAATGGGGTCTTTTCTAAATTCGGGCATCACATTTTTGGTTTAGCACTTTTCCTCGCAGGTGAGTAACGCGATAAAGTGGCGATCAAAGCGAGATGGAGGGTTCACCACGAAGTGATTCATGAGCTTACGCTCGCCTACAGAGAAAGATCGCGAGCTTTAAATTCCTTTCTCACGCGGCTGGAAGTCTTTGGCGATGAAATAAAATTCCGACGAGCGTTGCCGCGTTGCCTCTGGCCGCGTTCGCTGTACCACGCGAAAATGTCTCTTGATTTCGGTAGTCAATGCCTGCAGCTCGTTGCTGACAAAGCTCTTCAATAAAAGGGACCCTCGCGGCTTGAGCAATTTCGTTGCAACGCTCAGGACGGTTCGATTGAGTTCCAAAAATCTCGCTGTATCGACATCGCGGATGCCAGTCAACCGGGGCGCCAGGTCAGAGATCACGCAGTCAACCTGACCTTCCATGATTGTTCTGACCTTCTCCTGAACTTGTGGGGTCGTGACATCGCCCTCCAGAAGAATAATATTTGGCTCGCGAAAAGGAGCAATGGCTTGCAGATCGATGCCCAGCACCCTGCCTTTCGCACCGACTAGTTTTGCCGCTACCTGCAACCAACCGCCCGGGGCGGCGCCGAGATCCACGACCAGATCGCCCGGTTTCAAGATTCGGAAGCGCTGGTGCAGTTCCAGAAGCTTATAGGCTGCCCGGGAACGGTATCCTTCCTGTTTAGCCTTTTTGTAATAGCTGTCCCGCGGGTTGTAGCTCATTTTGCCGCTCACAACAAAAAGTTCTCACCCGCAGAGCACGCAGTGAACGCAGAGGGTTCTTCCTCTTCTCCCTCGACGGGTCTCGACGGGAGAGGACAGAGGTGAGGGTGATCTGTTGAACTCGAACTGCGAAGTCCGGGCGTGCTTACGGGCGCTGAGTCCGCGAATCGCGCACCGGGGATCTCACGGGCTGATCGTAATCTCGCATGAGTTGCGGCTCTACGGTGACCGGTGGGTGGGGCTTATGGCCGAAGAATGCTTCTGCAGGTTCCGAGCTGCTGACGATATAGTGAAAGGGCCTGAAAATCGTCCATTCCAATATGAAGCCTACCGGATGTAGCAGGTAAGCGGCGACCCTCAGGGGATGAGATTGGCTGTCATCGTATTCATCGGGAGCTGCAAGTGCGGGCTTAAGACCGAGTGTTAGACACAGAGCTACAACGAAAACAAAAAGTCGAGCGCGCTTCATGGATCCTCCCTATTTGGCTTTAAACCGAAGTCTAAGTTCTGATAGGTTTGTTGTCAAACCGGAATTTATTAATCAGTGCGCCCCAGTCTGGTCCTGACCGACGCCAAAGCAAGCGTCAAGCAAACTGCCTTTTTTTCCCTTAAATGTCTTGTAAATGACACTGCGGCGGTTTATGAAAACAGTGTTTCGCCCAACGAAGTGAATAACCCATGGGTGTGCTGGTTCACGAGCAAGAACGCGTTAGATTTGTCACACTGGACCGCCCGCCGCTAAACGTCCTGAATATTTCTCTTCTCCGCGATCTCGATGCTGTCTTGACCGCCTGCGCGGTTGAGGCGTCTGTCGATGTCGTCGTCATCCAGGGAGGGGGGGAGAAGGCTTTCTCAGCGGGAGTGGATATCGGCGATCACACGCGCGAAAAAGTCCCTGAGATGCTTGAGATTGTGCACCGGGTTATCCGAAAGCTACTGGCGCTGCCGCAAGTCACCATGGCATCGGTTCGCGGGGTTTGTCTCGGGGGTGGCTGTGAGCTGGCCAGCTCGTGTGATTTGCTTGTCGCTTCTGAAGAAAGCTCGTTCGCCACTCCGGAAATCTCCGTTGGGTGTTATCCACCCGTGGCGTTGGCTCGTTTTTCTGGTCTGCTGGGTTATCACCGGGCGGCTGATATGATTCTCACCGGACGCCGATTCACCGCGCAGGAAGCGCTGGCCGCTGGATTGGTTAGCCGCTTGTTTCCTGAAGAAGATTTCAACGAGGGAGTTGAATCCGTCCTGGAAGATCTCCTTGGCAAGAGCGGCGCAGTTTTGCGTATCGCGGTGAAGGGTCTGCGTGAGCTTTCCCTACGTGGTTTCGACCTTGCCCTGCAGCGCGCGGAAGAACTCTATTGCCGCGAACTATTGCAAACGAGCGACGTCGAGGAGGGCGTCAGGGCTTTTCTGGAGAAAAGAAAGCCGCGCTGGTCGCACCGGTGAAGCGGGAGATTGCCGGTAGGAAGTCAGGAAAAACTCGAAATTCGAAGTCCCAAAATTCGCAACAAATTCAAATATCAAATACACAAGGCTCGAAACCATCCTTTCTGTGATAAGTTTCGGATTCGAGCTTCGGATTTCGGATTTAAAGCGAGATTGCCTGGCGCGAAATTTTGGCCGGCGCAAATTCGCCCTTATTTTGCTGCTAGCTGTTTCTTGATGTTCTCGATAAACTCGTTGAGCATCGCATCCGCCTTTTTGCGGATGATGGGCTGGCCGAATTCACCGATCTTTCCAAGAATGTTGACGTCCGTCTCGACCAGAAGCTCGGTCTCATTGGCGCTCAGTTCTTTCAGGCTCATACCTGTCTTGGCCTTGACCGCGCCGGCTGCTCTCCGATCATTAGCTTCAGCGCGCAAGGCTGCACGCCAATTTTGTTTGTCCTGTTCTTCGACGATGATTTTGCCTTGGAGGTTCAGCGAGATCGGCCCCACACGAACTCGGAGCGTGCCCTCGTAGGTTTTGTCATCGATCTTGGAAACGGATTCGACTCCCGGCAATGACTCCGCCACCCTGGGGACGTCCATTAAAAAATCCCAAAGCGGCTCGCGGGCAACCGGAATATGCGCGTTTTGAGTAAATTTCACCTCTTTCTCCCTTTCTTGGTTCTTCTTTTCGCTGCCACCTTGGGCGCCACTTTCGCCTTGCTTTGCTGGCGCAGGTTGGCCAGAGCTTTCTCCAGGGCACGCCTGACGAAGACGCCCGCCATTTCCTTTTTATAGGCGGCGGAACCACGAAAATCGCTTACCGGGTCCACGGCTTCTTTAGCCTTCTCCGCTGCTTGTGCAAATCCGTCTGCTTTCAACGGCTGCCCGCGCAAGACGGCTTCGGCCGCTGTGGCTCTGATCGGCGTGGTTCCCACGCTACCGAGCGCTATTCGAACGTCGGCTACGGTTTTCTTGTTTTTGTCCAACGTCAGCAGTGCGGCAGCCGAAACTGTGGCGTAATCATCTGCCGTGCGGGGCAAGAACTTAAGGTATGCGGCGCCGGTATTGGCGGGCAACTTTGGTACAAACAGCTCCGTAATGATCTCGTCGGGATTTAGACTGGTTTCGTAATAGTCAGTGAAAAACTCATCGAGCGAAATGGTTCGGGAGCCATTGGCCGAGGTTGCTTTCACGCTGGCGCCGAGCGCTATCAGAGTGGGTGGGGGATCCTGGTTCGGATCCGCGTGAGCTAAGCCGCCGCCCACCGTTGCCATATTTCGCACCCTAATCGTGGCCACATGATGAAAGGTCTCCGCAAGGACGGGGAAGCGGCGACGCACCAGAGAAGAGGTTTCGACTTCTCGATGCGTGGTCAAACCGCCGATGCGAATCCCGCCGTCTTTCACTTCGATGCTGTTCAAGCCGCGCACCGAGCGCAGGCTGACCAAACAGCTCGGTTGTACTAATCGCTGCTTCATCATGATCACCAGCGCAGTGCCGCCGGCGATGAGTTTTGCGTCCGACCCAAATTCCTTCAGGGTTGTGTGGACCTCTTTGAGACTCTTTGGTGTCCTGTATTCAAAGGATATCATGGCGCTCCGTCCTTATTTGGCGAATTGGTGGGCCTTTTGGATCGATTCGATGATTTT
>CAYPHJ010000126.1:0-12115 GCA_964410485.1 uncultured Syntrophobacteraceae bacterium | reverse complement strand
TGTTGCTGTTCATCCCTCCAGCGCGGGTGGCATTGTCTCACCCGCCAGACTTTTCACTCGTAACTCGACTAATCGCGTTTTTCCGGGTGTTCGATCGATCACCCCTACGATCTCGTAATGCTCACTGTGATTGACCACGACGCGCATACCCGGCAAAAGGTTTCGTTGGTAACGAATTGTCAATTTGTCGCGGTCGATCTCCGCCCAGGTCTCGCAGACTTGGCGCCAGTAGAGCCACCCCCACATCGGCACGGCCACTTCTTGCAGAATTTTTATTCGGTGGCGCCTTACTCGGTAAATTTGGCTCATAAATCGATTTTAAGACACGCTACGAGGGTGACCCTTGCCTGGAGTACCCCCCCCGCTTTTGTTTGTCCGTGTTTTGTCCGCGTCCACGCGCAGAGCGCTGCCCAGAATCAGCAAACGCCCCGCGCGTGACGCCTTGCAATCCCTTGCTTTTTTCGTCAGTGTTGTGTTTTAGTGGAAACCCGAAGAGACTCTTAATCAGCGGGTCCGGAGTTCGAGTCTCCGGCGGCCCACCAAATCTCTGGCGTACGATGCTGAGCCCGTCAGCACAGCTTCCCAAGTTGTTACGGCTTTTCGCTGGTGCCATAATGTTCGTTAGTTTGTCCAGATACACCGCGCATGAGCCTTAAATCGGGCAAAATAGTCGTGGAAAAACCAGTTCCACTGGAAATAAATCATCTCAAATCTAAACGGGGCGTACGAATTACCTGGAACGACGGCCACGCAGGAGAGTACACCGAGGAATATCTGCGCGGTTACTGCCCCTGCGCCCTCTGTCAGGGCCACGGCGGCCAGCGGAGATTTATTTCCGTACCCGGCGTCACGCTGCAAGGCATTCGGGCGGTTGGCAATTACGCGGTCGAGTTTCTTTGGCATGATGGCCATAGCACCGGTATTTACACCTACGAATATCTGAGAGCACTCTGCCCCTGTTCTGACTGTAGCGGCGAGCAGTCATCCCCCTGAGTACGCCCGCGACGTGCTTGACATACTTCTACGTGTTTCTTACTCTGCGTCCTGGCGGAAAATTGTTTACGTATTCATGATCGCGAGAGTGGCGGAACTGGCAGACGCACTAGACTTAGGATCTAGCGGGCAACCGTGGGGGTTCGAGTCCCCCCTCTCGCACCAATGAACCGCCTCAACATTGCCTAGTATGTCGGTACGCTATTAGGCCATCACTCGTTCGGGCGCGTATACCCGGTTGTCGGATAGCCGTGCGCCCGGCGGGTTCGCGTATGCAAGCAGATATGAAGATAGACATCGACGAGCTCGGACCTATCCGCAGAAAAGTACGAGTCGAACTGCCGCCAGAAACGGTTGCGCATCAGTTCTCGCGAGCCTATCAAACTCTCGGAAGGCGTGTGCGCGTGAAAGGTTTTCGTGCCGGAAAGATTCCACGCAACGTACTCCAGGGTATTTACGGCGATGAGATCAAGGGGCAGGTTCGCTCCCAGCTGGTCGAAGACTCGCTCAGCACGGTAATCAGGCAGCGAGGTCTGCAGATTGTTTCTCGGCCCGAGGTCGAGGCTAACGATGATCTGGAAGAGGGCCGCCCTTTTTCGTTCTCGGCCGAATTCGAGATCAAGCCCGATCTCGAAATCAAAGATTATTTGGGACTCCAGCTTGAATGCAGCAGGGTGTCGGTCACGCCGGCTCAGGTAGAGGAGGCGCTACGCCGACTTCAGGAAAGTCACGCCCGGCTTGAACCGGTGGCCGATCGGGCGGTGGTTGAACGGGGAGATTTTGTGGTTGTTGATTTTGAAGGGCGCGTCGGTGGCAAAGCATTTGCAGGTGCGAAGGGAGAAAATCACGTTATTGAAATCGGTGGAGGCCAGTCGCTGCCGCAATTTGAGGACGCTCTTGTTGGGATGAGCTGCGGTGATTCCGGGGTCGTTGCGGTTAATTATCCGCAAGACTATCGAAATCGGGAGATCGCTGGAAAAATGGTGGAGTTTTCCGTTATTGTGCGCGAGATCAAACAAAAAGTGCTGCCGGTGCTGGATGATGAATTTGCCAAGGATTACGGCGAATGCGCTTCGCTGGACGAACTGAAGTCGGCGGTTGCGACACGACTCGAAGCGGAATTAAAGCAAGTTCAACGAGAAGACTTAAAGGAACAACTACTCCATCGCCTGCTCCAATCGCATTCTTTTCCAGCGCCGCCCTCTTTGGTAGAGCGCCAGAGCCGGTATCTAATCGAGCGATACCAGTACCAAGGGAAGTTGCCGCCGGCTTCCGATGCGGAGCGGGAAGTGACACCAGAAGAGACTCGAAGAAATCTGGAAGCGCGGGCCGCGCGGCAGGTACAGGCGACTCTGCTGGTTGAAAAGATTGCAGCGACCGAGAAAATCGAAGTTTCGGATAGCGAGGTTCAGGAAAGAGTCGATCAGCTGGCCAGGAGTGCCGGTGAGCGGGCAAAAACACTCCGCGAATACTATTCGAAGCCTGAGTCTCGGGAAGAGCTCCGCACACAGCTGGTTTTTGACCGAACGCTCCAATTTTTGCTTGAGCATGCGAGCATCAAAGAGGTTGGCCCAGAGATCCAGAAGGTTGCTGAGGCGGTTGAAAAAAGCTAAAATGTTCCTCGTAATTGAAGGGTTTCACCAAAAATGAATTTCATTCCCATGGTTGTTGAACAGACAGGACGCGGAGAGCGGGCCTATGACATCTATTCTCGCTTGCTCAAAGATCGCATCGTTTTTCTCGGAACGATCGTGACCGACGATGTGGCGAACTTGATTACCGCGCAGCTGTTATTTTTGGAGTCTGAAGATCCCGAAAGAGACATTTACTTTTACATCAATACTCCCGGCGGTTCCGTTACCGCCGGGCTCGCGATTTACGACACCATGCAATACGTGAGGCCCCAGATCTCGACTGTGTGTGTCGGCCAAGCCGCTAGCATGGGCGCTGTGCTTCTCGCGGCTGGAGTGAAGGGAAAGCGGTTTGCGCTGCCCCACTCGCGGATTATGATTCATCAGCCGCTCGGCGGTTTTCAGGGGCAGGCCACGGATATTGACATCCATGCACGGGAGATCCTGCGGACGCGAGAGGAACTCAACACGATTTTGATGAAGCACACAGGACAAAGTCTGAAAAAGATCGAGAAGGATACGGACCGCGATCTTTTCATGACTGGAAAGCAAGCGCAAGAATACGGGCTCGTGGACGAAGTGATCGCAGCACGGCCCGACGGTAATCTCAGGAAGTAATTCTCGGGAGTCATAGCCATCTTGGTAAGGCGGGGGTTCTATGCCAAAGCATGATCACGGGTCGGGAAATCTCGTATGTTCTTTCTGTGGAAAGAGCCAGGACGAGGTACGCAAGCTTATCGCGGGCCCGACGGTGTACATCTGTGACGAATGCATTGACTTGTGTAATGATATTATCGCCGAAGAGTGCGACCATGACGAGACGCTGAGCGCTTCCTCGAATGTTCCAAAGCCAGCGGAAATTAAGCGGGTGCTCGATCAGTACGTCATAGGGCAGGAACGGGCCAAGAAGATACTGGCGGTGGCAGTGCACAATCATTACAAACGGATTGACAGCCAGATGGTGACAGGCGATGTAGAATTACAGAAGAGCAATATCCTTCTTCTGGGACCTACGGGGTCAGGTAAGACGTTGTTGGCGCAAACGCTGGCGCGGTTCCTCCAAGTGCCGTTTACCATCGCCGACGCTACGAGTCTTACGGAAGCCGGTTACGTCGGCGAGGATGTTGAGAATATAATTCTCAATTTGCTTCAGGCCGCTGACTATGATGTTGAAAAAGCGCAGCGCGGGATTGTCTACATCGATGAAATTGATAAGATCTCAAGAAAATCCGACAATCCGTCGATCACCCGCGACGTTTCGGGCGAAGGCGTGCAGCAGGCGTTACTCAAGATCATAGAAGGCACTATGGCAAGCGTTCCGCCGAAAGGGGGAAGGAAGCACCCGCAGCAGGAGTTCCTCCAGGTTGACACCACGAATATCCTTTTCATCTGTGGCGGCGCCTTTGTCGGGTTGGAGGATATCATTCGGAAGCGGACAGGGCGTAAACGTATGGGATTTGGCGGCCTGGGGGAAGAAAGGGATGGAAGGCGACCGACCGAGTTGTTGCATGACGTTCAGCCGGAAGATCTGCTAAAATTCGGGTTGATTCCTGAATTCATCGGGCGGTTGCCCGTTATTGCCACGCTCGATGAGCTGGACGAGTCTGCCCTCGTGCGGATTCTGAAAGAGCCCAAGAATGCTCTGACGAAACAGTATTCAAAGCTTTTTGATATGGAAAGCGTGCACCTGAAATTTACTGAAGAAGCCCTCAAGGCGATCGCTCGTGAGGCCATGAAACGAAAATCAGGTGCCCGCGGGCTCCGGGCGATCATGGAAACTATCATGCTCGATATCATGTACGACATGCCTTCCCAGCCCAACATCAAGGAGGTTGTCATTTCAGACGATGTCGTCATCAAAAACGAACCTCCGATTGTCGTATACACCAAGGCCGCGGAGAGCGCTTAGGGGAGGGAATCTTTTATGCTATTTCGTAACGAAAAAAAAGATGACAGAGATCAACCGGGCGGATTGACGCGAGTGCCGCTACTGCCGCTGAGAGACATTATTGTCTTTCCGCACATGGTCGTGCCGCTGTTCGTTGGCCGCCAACGCTCGATTCGTGCCTTGGAGGAAGCAACACAGAAGCAGAGTCCGATTTTTCTGTCATCCCAGAAGGATGCGAAAACGAACGATCCGACGGAGGAAGACATTTACAAGGTCGGGACATTGGGGACCGTGGTGCAGATGTTGAAGCTTCCGGACGGAACCGTCAAAGTCTTGATTGAAGGAAAAAAGCGAGCGCAGATCGTTCGCTTTACAAGCAGTCCGGAGTTCTTCTTGGTGGACGTAGACGAGGCTCAGGAAATAGTCGAGCGAAACACCGAAGTCGAAGCCTTGACGCGGGAAGTCCACACAACGTTCGAAAACTACGTTAAGTTGAAGAAGAAGATCCCGCCCGAAATGGTTATGTCCGTCTCATCGATCGATGATCCCGGACGGTTGGCGGATACAATCGTCGCCCATCTCGGCATCAAGCTGGAGGATAGGCAGAATCTTCTGGAGACTTTCAATGCCACTGAGCGCCTGGAGAAGGTGCTCGGCCACATGCGCGCTGAAATCGAGATCCTTGAGGTCGAGCGCCGGATTCGTTCGAGAGTCAAAAAGCAAATGGAGCGGTCACAGAAAGAGTACTATCTGAACGAACAGATGCGCGCGATTCAAAAAGAGTTGGGCGAAAAGGACGAGTTTAAAAACGAGATTCAGGAGATCGAAGAAAAACTGAAACAGAAAAAGTTGTCGGCTGAGGCCAGGGAAAAGGTCGACAAGGAGCTAAAGAAGCTCAAGATGATGTCGCCGATGTCCGCAGAGGCGACTGTGGTGAGAAACTATATTGACTGGATCTTGAGCCTGCCGTGGAACGAATTCACGGATGACAAATTGGATATCAATGAAGCAGAGAAGGTGCTGGAGGACGATCACTACGGCCTGGAAAAAGTCAAGGAGCGGATCCTCGAATATCTCGCCGTTCAAAGCCTCGTCGGAAAGATCAAAGGGCCCATTTTGTGTCTCGTTGGCCCCCCGGGGGTAGGGAAGACATCACTCGGGCGCTCCATTGCGCGCGCAACCGGACGAAAATTCGTTCGGGTTTCTCTGGGTGGAGTTCGCGACGAAGCGGAGATTCGGGGTCATCGCCGCACTTACATCGGCGCTCTTCCCGGAAAGATCATCCAGTCGATGAAAAAAGCGGGCTCGAGCAACCCGGTATTTCTGATGGATGAAATTGACAAAATGTCCACGGACTTTCGCGGGGATCCGTCCTCGGCGCTGCTTGAAGTCTTGGACCCTGAACAGAACACAACGTTCAATGACCATTACTTGGATTTGGACTACGATCTCTCGAAGGTGATGTTTATCACCACGGCGAACACGTTGGACCGCATCCCGCGTCCACTGCAGGATCGCATGGAGATTATTCGGATTGCCGGCTACACGGAACTTGAAAAGCTTAGCATCGCAAAGAAGTATCTACTTGATAAGCAAAGAGAGGCCAACGGCCTGCTGCCAGAGAACGTTGCCTTTACGGATAACGCTCTGCTGGGTTTGATCCGCCACTATACCAAAGAAGCGGGTGTGAGAAATCTCGAGCGGGAAATTGCTTCGGTCTGTCGCAAGGTGGCCGTCGAAGTTGTCAAAAAGGATCGAAATTCCCACATCCAGGTAGGCACAAAGAGTCTCCACAAGTATTTGGGTCCGGTGAAGTATCGGTACGGTAAAGCGGAGACTGAGCACAAGATCGGCGTGACCACTGGTTTGGCGTGGACCGAGTTGGGCGGCGAGCTCTTGGCTACGGAAGTGACGATTATGCCGGGAAAGGGACAGCTGACCATCACCGGGAAACTCGGTGATGTGATGCAAGAATCTGCCCAGGCCGCCATGAGCTACGTACGCTCGAGGGCCGACGAGTTGGGTCTGGAAAGAGACTTCTACCAGAAGACCGACGTTCACATCCATGTTCCTGAAGGGGCGATTCCAAAGGACGGACCGTCCGCCGGTATTACGATGGCGAGCTCGCTGGTTTCTGCGTTGGTGCAGATCCCGGTGCACAATGATTTGGCCATGACCGGCGAAATCACGCTCAGAGGAACAGTGCTTCCCATAGGCGGTCTAAAAGAAAAGGTTCTAGCTGCGCATCGTGCCGGTATTAAAAGAGTGTTGATTCCAGCGGAAAACGAAAAGGATATCGAGGAAATCCCCGCCACCGTGCTGAAGACCGTCGAGATCGCGCTGGTCGCTCACATGGATGACGTACTGAAAAAGGCGCTGGTTATCGACGATCCGGATAATCTTTTCAAATACCTATCTGCGCGAACCGCGAGCAAAGAAGAGGCGCCGCCTTACGACGAGAAAGTGGAGGACGCTCCAGGACCCGAGATTTTACCGCAGTAGCGCTGCTCCATTCCGATTGTGTGGTTTGACACCCACCATTGCTGCTGTTATAAAACGCCATCACCCGCGTATCGTGGGCGAGAGGATGACGGGAAATGACGAAAGCCGATCTGATCGATTCCCTTGCGACGCGAACTGAGCTATCGCGGCAAAAAGCGGAAGAGATCGTGAACGGCCTGTTCGATGATATCGTGGCTGCATTAAAGCAGGGAGACAAGGTCAATATTTCCGGCTTCGGGACGTTCTCGGTATCGCAACGAAGGGGCCGTACCGGCAGGAATCCTAAGACTGGAGAAAGCATCGAGATAGCTCCCTCTCGCGCCGCTAAGTTCAAAGCCGGCAAGAATTTGAAAGACTCCCTCAGCTAAGCGGACAAGTATAACGCTAGTTATTTTAACGCCGGTGTTTTCGGCCGAAAGGGCGGTTAGCTCAGCGGGAGAGCATCGGCCTTACAAGCCGGGGGCCACAGGTTCAAATCCTGTACCGCCCACCAGTAAAAGTTTCGAGTTTCGGGTCTCGCGTTTCAGTTGGAACAACCTCAAAACTCGAAACCCGGAACTCATGTTATCGGGGTCGTAGTTCAGTTGGTTAGAACGCCGGCCTGTCACGCCGGAGGTCGCGAGTTCGAGTCTCGTCGGCCCCGCCATAAAGTTGGTTGGTGATTGCAGAGATGTTGATATGAAAGCGGAACATACCCTGGCGCATCGACAATGGTATGTCATCGACGCGCGCGATCAAGTATTGGGAAGAATGGCGAGCGAGATAGCCAAGATTCTGCGCGGCAAAAACAAACCGAGCTTCACCCCAAACGCCGATGTAGGCGACTTTGTGATTGTTGTTAATGCGCGTGACGTGAAACTAACGGGCCACAAACCAGAGCAGAAGATTTACTACCGCCACACGGATTATCCGGGGGGTATTCGCGAAAGGACAGCTGCGAAATTGCTTGCTGAACATCCGGAACAGGTGGTCCGGTTGGCGGTGAAAGGCATGTTGCCGAAGAACCGGCTAAGCAGAAAATTGGTTACCAAACTGAAAATCTATGCTGGCGCGGAGCATCCGCACGAAGCACAAAAGCCCCAAGCCTTGGCTCTAAAGACGTAGGAGCGCAGTCTCGATGGCAGAAAAAATCATCACCGCAACCGGCAGGCGAAAGACATCCGTCGCCCGCGTTTTTTTGAAAGCGGGCAGGGGAGCTCTCACGATCAACGATCGATCCCTGGACGAATACTTTGGACGCGAAACAGCCCGGATGATTGTCATGCAACCATTTGGCGTTACTCAAGCTGGCGGGAACTTCGACATACGAGTTAATGTTCAGGGCGGCGGGATTTCGGGTCAGGCGGGCGCTATACGACACGGGATTACCCGGGCGCTCATGCGCTTCGACCCACAGCTGCGCGCGCCGCTAAAGAAAGCGGGATTTGTCACGCGTGATCCCCGTGCCGTCGAGAGAAAGAAGTACGGTCGCCACAAAGCGCGCAAGCGGCCGCAGTACTCAAAGCGTTGAGCCCTTGCCTAATACGCTTTCGTCTACAGCCACACGGAAGAAGCGGGTTGCTATTTTGGGGGCGACTGGATACGCCGGAGTGGAAACGCTCCGCATCCTGTTGCACCACCCGCGGGTCGAAGTCACCGTCATCACCTCCCAGCAATACGTTGGCCAGGCACTGAGCAGCATCTATCCCGGGCTTGAAGGAAAATGTGATTTACCGCTGCAGTCGCTAGACGCCGAGAAAGTTGCTTTAGAGGCTGATCTCGCTTTCACCGCCCTCCCCCATCAGACCTCGATGAGCGTTGTGGCCTCGCTGGTGCAAAGGGGCGTACGCACGGTCGACTTGAGCGCCGACTTCCGGCTGCACGATCCGGCGTTATATCGCCGCTGGTACCGCGAGCACGAGGCGCCGGCACTTCTTGCCCAGGCGGTTTACGGGCTAACCGAAATTCATCGCAAGCAGATCACCGAAACCACCCTTGTGGCCAATCCCGGCTGTTATCCCACTGGAGCCGTGCTTGGATTGGCGCCGCTTTTTGGCCAAGATTTGGTTCAAGGAACAGTCGTCATCGATGCCAAATCCGGCGTGACCGGCGCCGGCAGAAGCAGCGCGGTTGAGCTCTCGTTCTCCGAGGTCAACGAAAATTTCAAGGCCTACAGTGTAGCTGTGCACCGCCACGCGCCTGAAATCGAACAGGAACTCGGCGAAATCGCCGGCCGACCCGTAGCGGTGCTATTCGTGCCTCACCTGGTGCCGATGAACCGCGGAATTCTTTCCACGATGTATGTTGATCTCAAACAGCCGACAAATGACGAACAACTCGCAACGATCTATCGCGAGTTCTTCCGCGCGGAGCCGTTTATTCGTATCATGGGTCCCGGCCGCTTCCCGGAGGCAAAAGACGTACGCGGGTCGAATGACTGTGCCATTGGGTTTCGCTATGACGCGCGCACTCAAAAGCTCGTCGTTATCACGGCCATCGACAACCTTGTCAAGGGAGCGGCTGGTCAGGCTGTTCAGAACATGAACTTGATGCATGGTTGGCCGCAGGAAGAAGGCTTGCGCGGCACGGCCCTGGTTCCGTGATCACCCGTTCATGTAAGAGTTCCAAAGTTCGAAGTTCAAATGTAAAGATTCGGACACGACAACAAAGGTTGACCTGGACTGTCAAGCGCTAGACTTCCTTTTCCCGGTTCTCCACCCGTGATGTTTTCTCTGAGCATGAATGAGCCGTGCTATCCCTCATTCTTCAGACGTAAAGTAGAATATCCCAACCAGCGCAAAAACGGCGTTGGGAAGCCATGCGGCGACCCAGGGTGGCAGCGCCGCGCTGTGACCTAATGAAATACAAAAGGCGGCTAGAACCCAGTAACCGAAACCAATCACCATGGCCGTGCCGAAGCTCAACGCAAGGCCGCCACTCCTTTCATTTCTAATGGCCAATGGAGTGGCCAGTAGAACGACCAAGGTAGAGATAAATGGAAGCGCCAATTTAGCCTGCAAATCGACCTCATAAGCGGTCGCATCGATTCCCTTGACCTGCATATCGGAAATCTGCCTCTGGAGCTCAAAAAAGCTGAACTCTTCCGACTTGCGAACCAGTAGCTTCAGATCTTCGGGAGTCTCCGAAATTGGGGGAATCGCGATAGCTTGTTGGTCGGTTTCTTGCCCGTCAGTGAATGGCTTCCACGCCGTAGCAGCCTCGGGCTCCCACTCCTGACCATTCCATACCAAGCTCGCGATTTCCACAACGCCGCGAAGGGTAAAGTCCCGGTTCAGCAAAAAAACCGTCACACGCTCCAGGCGGTTTGTCCTGGTATCGAAGTGCTCGATATTGATGAAGCTGCCGTGGCTGCGCATCCATATATCTCGCGTTCCAAAGAGGCTTTGTTGCTGCCGGTTTCTGATCTCCGTTTGATAGATGGTCTGCGCGCGATGGGAGAACATCGGTACCACGCTCTCATTCCAAAAAAACGTCGCCAAACTGATAAAAAAAGAGATCACCAGCAGCGGCAACGCGATCCTCTGGACTCTGATGCCACTGGAACGCATGGCGATTATTTCGTTCCTGCGAGCCGCCATGCCCAAACAGAACAGGGCGGAAAACAAGGTGGCGAAACCAATCACGCGGGAAATCGACAGAGGGGCCTTGTATAGGAAATAACGCACAACGCTTTCCATCGATGCTGCGGTAGTAAACACGATACTGACGCGCTCGAAAAAATCGACGATCAGGTAGAGTGCAGTGGTAATCAGGAGGCTGGCAAAGAAAACGCGCAGAAAGGCCTGCGCGAGGTAGCGATCGAGGATGCTCCCCAGCGGAAGACTCTTGAAGGCTCGGCGCGACTCCATCGGCGATGCTCAATCCCCCCTGCGCAATCGCATATCGCGTATGCGGCCGATACACCGGCCACCCCAGGCCATGCCGGCGTCGAATCTGTTCTGCAACGCGAGCGGAGATTCTCGCAACGCTTTTGTGAAAAGGTGTGCGGCAATCGCGCCCACGACGAAGTTAGGTAGCCAGAGGGCCGGGACAGGAGGCAAGATTCCTTTCTCCCCCAGGGCCTTGCCCAGGGACAGGAGAGTATAATAGATGAGAAGCCAGAAAACGCATAAGGTGAAACCCCAGGACCGGCCCGCTTTGGAGCTGCGCGGCAGCAGAGTTAAGCCAACGCCGAGAACAGAAAAGATGAGCGGAACAAAAGCGAACGAAAAACGCTGGTGAAGCTCCATCCTCTCGGCTATCGCCGCTAATCCGCCGGCTTGCTTTTGCCCGATTGCATGGATCAGGCGCCGAAGTGACATTTCCTTCGGTCCGGCATCTTTTCTTTTGATCCGGCCGACAAGCTCGTCCAAATCGACTCTGAAATCGTAGATATTGAAACGAGTCTCGCTGAACGCTGAGCGCTTCTTTGTTTTCTCGTAAATGGACCCATCGAAGAGTTTCAGGGCCAACGTGTTGGTTTCGCTGTCGGTGGCGATGAGAGCGACCTTGCTCAGGATGATGTCTTCGCGTTCATTTTCGCGCCTATCGACGATAAGAACTCCCTGGGCGGTGTTTCCCGGAGGGACGATCTCTTCGACGTAAATCAAAATATTGGGGAAGTCATCATTAAATACCTTTTCCTTCAGAGCAGTGCCGACATGGCTCCTGGCAACATTGTATAGCTCTTTCTTGAGGGCCATATTGGCAGCCGGCCGGGCAGTAGTGGTAATGAAAAGCGTGAGAAGCGACATTCCCACCGCCACGATCGCTACAGGCCAAAGAATTTGAAAAGGGCTGATGCCGGATGCTTTCATGGCGAGGATCTCAGTGTCGCCAGCGAGTCTGCCGAGCCCCAAGAGGATGGCCAGCAAGAAGGCCATAGGCACGGTGAGCTCCAAAAACGTGGGCAGGAACAGAGAGAAGAGCTGGAGAACCTCAAGCGGCGAGACTCCCCGGGTTACCAGGAGCTCCACCAGCCTGAGCATCCGGGCAACCAGGAGAATGAAAGTGAACGCCAACAGACCAAAGAAAAAAGGCGGTAGTATTTCGCCGATGAGATACCGAGACAAGGTCTTTTGCTTCACAATGAAGCATGTTAACCGGTGGCTCTCGCATTGTA
>CAYPHJ010000125.1:0-12385 GCA_964410485.1 uncultured Syntrophobacteraceae bacterium | reverse complement strand
CCCTCAACCCCTGGAGCCACAGTCCAGTGCTCTAACCGTTGAGCTACACTCACCGCAATCAACTACGCTGGCGCGCCAGAAGGGATTCGAACCCCTGACCCACGGCTTAGAAGGCCGTTGCTCTGTCCGGCTGAGCTACTGGCGCCAGAATCACTAACCGGTTGCCAACAAGCAGTGTCGAGTTCCCGAAGCTCGCCGCCTGCTGCTGATGACTGCCAACTGATCACTGGCAACTTGTAAGATGGTCGGGGCGAGAAGATTTGAACTTCCGACCCCCTGCTCCCAAGGCAGGTGCGCTACCAGGCTGCGCTACGCCCCGTTAACACGAACAGGGGCTATTCTACATGGGGAGTTCGCGAAATCAAGTTTTTGCCTTGGTTTCGAGAACGGACGGCAGCAGCGCAACAAGCTTTTGTAGTGCCTTCCCGCGATGACTTACAGTGGCTTTGACCTCCCGGTCGATCTCCCCAAACGTCTTACCCAGCTGGGGATAAAAAAAAATCGGGTCGTAGCCGAACCCCTCATTTCCTTTCGGCCTGCAGGCAATGCGCCCTTCGCAAGATGCGCGCAAAATCCAGTGCCTGCCACCAAAGGCTTCGGGTTCGCAGAGGGCTAAAACGCATACAAACCTCGCGCCACGCTTTTCCCTGGGGATATCCTTCAGCGCTTGGAGCAATTTTTCGTTATTTCTTCGGTCATCACTCTTCTCGTCCGCATAACGCGCCGAATAGACGCCCGGCGCTCCATTCAACGCGTCTACTTCCAAGCCGGAATCATCGGCCAGCGTCAGGTAACCCGAATAGGCTGCCAACACTTTGGCTTTTTTGAACGCGTTTTCTTCAAAACTGCAGCCGTCTTCAATGATCGCGGGCCAATCGCCAAGGCTTTCTAGCGTGACGACCGTTAGGGGCAGTCGGCGAAGAAAGGATTCGACCTCCGCAAGCTTTCCACGGTTGGTTGTGGCCACCAGTAGTTCCGTCATTGGTTTGGCTCAACGAAGGATGCCAGCACTCTTTTCTGCGCTTTGATGATCTCGCGGATTCCCTGCTCGGCCATATCGGCCATGCGCTCCATTTGCTTTTTCGTGAACGGCGCGCTTTCTGCCGTTCCCTGAACTTCGACAAACTTTCCCCTGCCGGTCATTACAAAATTCATATCAACGGCAGCCCGGCTGTCTTCGTCATACGACAGGTCCAATAGGACTTTCCCATCTACGATGCCTACGCTCACCGCAGCTACGCAATCCTTCAAGGGATCGCTGCCAATGAGGCCATGCTTGATCCAGTGCCGGACCCCTTGCGCCAAAGCCACGTAAGCTCCGCTCACAGACGCCGTGCGCGTCCCGCCGTCAGCCTGGATCACATCGCAGTCGATCCACACGGTTCTTTCACCAAAGACTCGCAGATCCGCAACCGCGCGCAAACTTCGGCCAATCAGCCTCTGGATCTCGTGCGTTCGGCCACCGATCTTGCCTCGCGCAGCCTCGCGCCCGATGCGCACCTGTGAGGAACCTGGCAGCATTCCATATTCCGCGGTGATCCAACCTTGCCCGCTATTGCGCAGGAAGGCTGGGGCTCGCTCTTCCAGTTTGGCGGTGCATATAACGCGCGTGTCTCCAATTTCGATCAAGACCGACCCATCCGCGGTCTTGATGTACCCGGGCGTGATGCCCAGAGGTCTCAGTTGTTGTGACTTTCGTCCTTGCGACCGCATTGGCTAAGAATTCAGATGAAAAACAACCATCTTGAGTTCCGTCATTTCTTCCACCGCGTAGCGCGGCCCCTCCTTACCGAAGCCGGAATCCTTCAGCCCCCCGTAAGGCATTAAATCAACGCGCCACTGCGGCCCCCAATTGATGTGCAGATTGCCCGCTTCTGCTTCACGTGCAAATTTCATGGCCCAGTCGATGTTCTCCGTAAAGATTCCCGCTGCAAGGCCGTAAACACTGTCGTTGGCTAAGGCGATTGCCTCATCGATAGTGTCGAAAGGGCTGAGGGCCACGGCCGGTCCGAATAATTCTTCCCGGCAAATCCGCATCTGCGGCTTCGCGTCAGCAATGACAGCCGGCCGATAAATTGCGCCGCGCCTGCCGCCGCCGACCACCAGGCGAGCACCACTCGACACCGCTTCATTGATCCAGTTCTCGACCCGAACTGCTTCACTTTCCTTCACCATCGGTCCAACTTTCGATTTTTCATCCAGTTGGTTCCCCGTAGTGAGCGCCTCCACCTTTGGTTGTAATATCCCGACGAGGTCGCCGTAAACGCGCCTTGACGTCAAAACCCTCTGGGTCGAGATGCAGGTCTGCCCGGCATTGCCGTAGCCGGTCGTGACCACCGCCGCCGCCACTTTGTCCAGGTCTGCATCCGGCATGATGATGAGGGGACTGTTGGAGCCAAGCTCCATAGTGACTTTCTTGATGCCGGCGATGCGGCAGATTCGGTCTCCGATCTCGCGGCTGCCCGTGAAGGTGACTTTGCGCACCCGCCGATCGGCTACAAGAGCGTCGCCGATTTCGCCGCCGGGTCCGGTGAGACATTGAATTCCCTCCGGCGGCAATCCCGATTCGAGCAGGATCTCGGTCAGCTTCAAGGCAGAAAGCGGGGTGTCGGAGGCCGGCTTGATAATCACGGAATTACCGGCGGCCAGAGCTGGCCCCACTTTGTGGCACACAAGGTTGAGCGGGAAATTAAAAGGAGTCACGGCAGCGACCACTCCGCACGGCACCCGCAACGTAAACCCCAGTTTTTGCCTTCCCACCGGATCGCCGTCCAAGGGCACCGTTTCACCGTGAATGCGCTTGGCTTCCTCGGCCGACCCCATAATCGTTTCTACGGCTCGGCTTGCTTCTCCGCGCCCTTCGGCAATGACTTTGCCTTCTTCGCGCGAAATGAGCTGTCCCAGATCTTCGTTGCGCGCAGACATAAGATCCGCCGCCTTGCGGAGAATTTTCCAGCGCTCGTAGCCCGAAAGCTTGCCCGTCACTTTAGCGCCACGTTCCGCGAAAGCCAGTGCTCTCTCGAGATCGCTCGCGTCGGCCTTCGGCACGGTATCGATGCCTGCGCCATCAAATGGATTTTTGACCTCGATCTTAGCGGACTTGTCAACCCAATTTCCGGCAACGAACATTTTCACGTTAGCGTTCCTCCCTTGGTTTTCTCAACGTGACGTAAACTGGCTCCTGTTATTTCACAATGAAAGGGCGGCATCGAGCGACGCCCGAGTTCGTTCATTGCAGGTCATCTAAGCGCATGGGCCAAATCATAGAGTGAGCGGACTGCGAAATGCCGTAGAAAGATGATTGCAATCCATACCACAATCGGCGAAAAATCGAACCCTGCTGCGTGAAGCGGCAGCACTCGACGGACTCGCTCAAGCACCGGCTCGGTGGCGCTATAGAGAAAACGAACGATGGGGTTGTACGGATCGGCGTCAACCCAGGAGACCACAACCCGGGCCAGCAGAATCCAGATGTAAGCCCATAGCACGTAGTCCAGCACTTGGGCCAAGGCCGTCAAGAAGTTTGCAACAACGAACATCTATGACTCCAGCGGCCCAAAGAGAGCCGTACCGATGCGTACGATTGTGGCTCCTTCCTCGATCGCCACGATATAATCGTGAGTCATTCCCATTGACAGCTCCTTAAGCTCCACGTTCGGCAATTGTTCTTCGCTGAGCGTCTGTTGTAGCTCTCTGAGCTGCCGAAAAAAAGGCCGCACGTCTTCCACATTTTCTCTAAAAGGCGGAACTGTCATCAAGCCTTCGATGTGCAAATTCGGTAACGCACCCATTTCGATCAGCAGCTTGAGAACCTTATCTTTCTTTAAACCGAATTTGGACTCTTCGCCAGCCAGATTGACTTCAACAAAACTGCGGACCTTTCGTCCTTGCTTGCGGGCTTCGTTGTCTAGGCCGCGCGCCAGCTCGAGGCTGTCCAGCGACTCGATCACATCGAACAGCTCGATCGCAGATCTGGCCTTATTGCGCTGGAGGTGACCGATCATGTGCCACTCAACTCGATCATCGATGTGTTTCTTTTTTGCCCTTGCTTCCTGGACGTAGTTCTCGCCGATTAGTCGAACGCCTGCGCTGGCGGCTGCGCGTATGGAATTTACGTTGCGGGACTTTGCTGCAGCGAGGAGCTTGATTTCGGCGGGGTTTCGATTCGTTCGAAGCGCCGCCTCGGCTATACGCTCAAGCACGGCCCGGCAGTTTGCGGCAATGTCAAGCATGGCAAATTTCCAATAACACATCCGGCGGTCCAAATCACTTCGCCCGAACCAGCCGAGATCACCGCCTGATCATTTCCGTCGAACAGCGCGGTGGGCTCAGCAGTTGAGCAGAAGGTGCTGTCCTGAATTCGGGACTTTCGTCATTGCAGCACTCGTACATGTTGAGACGATCAACGCGCCTACCTCTTGAGTTCTAAAAGAAAAAAGCAATGTTAACCTCTCCGGTATGAAATTTGCGGTTTAGCCTTAGCAGCACAAAGACTTGCGCGATATACCCGCGCTATCAAAGGAGGTTTCCAAATGAAAGTTACGCTTTTAGCATTCTTCCTGGTCGGAGTAATGGCGGCCGGCTGTAGTCCGCAGTTCTGGGGCGGAGCCGCTACCGGGGCGCTGGGCGCCGGGGCAGGCTACGAGCTTCGAGCCAGACAGCAATTGAATCAGCTGGAGGACGATTTCAAAGCCGGGCGAATCACGCGAGAGCAGTACGAGGACCGCAAGCAAGAAATCGAACGCGGATCGATCATTTACTGATTTGCATGCCGCACCAACCGATCTCGAGAGGGTCTGCGCCGTAGTGGGCGTGTAATTTAATGCCCGGTTTCAATCACGCGACGGTTGGCAGACCCTCTCTGCCTGGCGCAACCGTTGGTCGGTGGGATGGGAAATACCGCCAGCGTAATCGTGTCGCTGAAAATGTTTCAAGATGCCAACCCAAATTCGGCAATCCCATTGTAGCTCGCGCCAGTAAGCGAGGCCTTTTAAATCCGCCTCCAGCTCTTTGTCTAACGAATAGTGGTGAAACCGTACGTAGGCTGGGAGCCCTATATCGGTGCCGTTCACTCCTTGGCCAGGCGGCAAACGGTTAAAACCTGAAGCCCGGGCGCCCTCCGCATGGCCGGCGGTCTCATGCGCGATCTCGTGCGCCAAAGTCTGTCTGAGGAGCCAGAGGTAAAAACGGTGGCCGGAAGCAAGTCTTCCGAGCTCGTGGCTTATGTAAATCCGCCGATTGCCAATGCTCATGCCCAGAATATCCCTGCGGGGGAAATCCGAGAGCAGTATGCGATAATCGGCAAAATGTCCTCTATCCTCGCTCACCGCCACGATGCGTTGGGCTTCGGCCGTTACCAGGCGCTCGATAGATTTGTCGGAGACCGTCGGAATATTTGCCCGCAACGAACACGAGGAGATGGCCAAAAACAACGCGCTCAGCGCACAACCAATGAGCCAAATCCGAGAGCGCGCAATTTTTACTCCCATTTCAATCTCTCTCACAATTGTAAAGCTAAAACCGCCGCACCATAGCACATCGCTATCGGGCTCGCCAGATTTTTCTCCACCGACGGTGGTGAGTCATTGCACTTTCCCCCCACTGACTGCGTTTTCTTGAGGAGCGCCATCTTCTGCCGGACGGTTTGTGCAGCGATTCGGCTCTCCGGGTGGAAAACTGGAGCGGCAACGGCTTGACACTGCCTGCGTTTATAAGGTTAATAGCGGCGTATCATCGGAATTACCGTCAAGGAGCTGGGCGTTGCTCTTGAATGGGCGCTTGCGACTCGAGCGACAAATCGCAGATTGATACCAATCCGCCGAGCGGTGAAGAAGTCGAACAAACAGTGGCAAGACTGTTCAGAATCGACGCTGCAGTCGTTGATCAGCTAAAGGAGGTCAATAGCCGTGAACGCGTAGCCGCCCCTGATCAAGGAGGACTTATGTGGCAAAGGTTGATCCAAACTTCATCGATTGCTTTGGTTCTTTCTGCTGTTTTACATGTGCCGGCGTTCAGCCAAGAGCTTTTTTATAAAGGCAAGACGGTAAGAATTATTGTCGGTGCCTCGGCAGGCGGTGGTTACGACACCTATTCACGCACGATAGCCCGGCACATCGGAAAGTATATTCCGGGAAATCCGACATTTGTTGTCGAAAACATGCCTGGCGCAGGCATGCTCATTGCGGCCAATCATGTCTACAAGGTCGCGAAACCCGATGGCCTAACGATCGGGCATTTCATCGGTGGGCTCTTCGTTCAACAGTTTTTAGGTAAGCCCGGCGTGGAATTCGATGCGGCAAAATTCGGCTATATCGGGGTTCCCGCTCAGGACAACTACGCCTTTGGAATTTCCAAGAGATCTGGCGTCACCAGCATGGATCAATGGCTCGCCACCAAGGCAAACATCAAGCTTGGCGGAGTGGGCGCAGGCGCGGCTACGGACGATATTCCCAAGGTTCTGATGGCAACCATTGGACTTCCTGCCCAGCTTGTCTCGGGCTTCAAAGGCACCGCGGACATTCGCTTGGCGTATAACAGCGGTGAAGTTCACGGCGTGTGCAACGCGTGGGAATCCTTCAGGGCAACTTGGCCCAATGAGGTGAAAAGCGGCGACCTTAACATTGTCCTGCAAGCCACGGCAAAGCCGCACCCGGAGCTTGCCAATGTCCCGTTGGTGATGAGCTATGCAAAAACGGAGGAAGCGAAAAAGCTGATCGAGGCTTTGGTTCACAGCGTCGGGCCGGCCGCCCGGCCATACGTCGTTCCTCCAGGCACGCCAAAGGATCGCATCATGACCTTGCAAAAAGCTTTCATGGACGTCATGAAAGACAACGACTTTCTTGCCGAGGCAAAAAAGGCAAAACTAGACATTAACCCGCTTGACGGAGCGGAGCTGGAACGAAACGTAAGGCGAATGTTCACTCTCGATCCGACTCTGGTCCCCAGGGCAAAAGAAATTCTCAAGTGACAGCCTCAAAGGAGGCTGTCATCCTGAAACGTAGTGAAGGATTTCTCGCGGAAAAAACCACACCCGGCCATCCCGCACTAAAAGCCACAGTCGGAAGGGCTGACATCGATAGTCGCAATCGGCTGTTTATCCTTGTCGAAATAGGCATAGCGCAGGGTTATGCCTCGCTTTAGCAATCCGTCGCGTGTTTCGGGTGTCTTGCATGCTCCTTCGGTAACTTGAGTTTTCGCCGCGGCAATAAATCTGGCGTGATCGATTGTGCTGGCGGAGAAATTGATCAGACGGTAATTATAGACTAGCATTCGATCGGTGAACTCGGATGGGAGGAGTTCCGTTTCCCTATCGATCATCACCGGCACCGAGCGATTGATTTCCGCAGCAACCCTGCTCAGGAATTCTCGCGAGTGCGGATCCTCCTCGGCTTCAAAAGATCCGGGCACGACTTGCCAAACCAGATAGATCCCAATCAATACCACACCCGCGACTAGCAGGATTATTCCGACAGCTGATCTAGTCAATTTGCTCCCCTGTTCCAGAGATCACCCTCACTCACAAGAAGCTCGACACGATGCGAATGGCTTAAACGCCGCCGCCAAAGCCCTACAGGCGCAATTTCGGATCGAGGGCATCGCGCAGTGAATCCCCCAGCAAGTTAAAAGCAAAGACGGAGAGGCTGATCGCAATCCCGGGATAGATCGCCATCCAGGGCGCGCGCTCGGCAAACTCGACGGCCGCGCCGCGGAGCATCAAGCCCCACGCCGGGGTGGGCTCCGTGACTCCAAGGCCGAGGAAAGAGAGAGAGGCCTCGAGCAGAATCGCTTGACCCAGAAAGGCCGTGAGCATGATGAGATAGGGCGCCATGACATTGGGCAGCATGTGCCGAAAAATAATCCGGCGGTGACCGAAGCCTAGCGCTCGCGCCGCATCCACAAATGGCGCCTGGCGCAGAGACAAAGCGCTGCTGCGCACGACCAAGGCGCAGCGGGGAATCATCGGGATCGTGACCGCCAGGATCACATTCGTCGTTCCCGTGCCGAGAACCGCGACTACAACGAGGGCCAGCACGATCAGGGGAAAGGAAAGAAGGAGATCCATAAAACGTTGAACGATCAGATCCGTTCTGCCGCCAAAATAGGCGCTGACCACTCCGATCACGGCGCCAACCGTCGCTCCCATGAAGGAACAGGAAAATCCGACCCACAATGCCGTACGGGACCCATAGATAATTCGGGATAAAACATCACGGCCAAAGGAATCCGTACCGAACCAGTGGACGGAACCCGGTCGTTGAAGCATCGCGGTGTAATCGGTTTCCAGCGGGTCATGAGGCGCGATCACATCAGCGAGGAAGGCGGCCGCGATCATGATCAGGATGATGACCGCGCCCGCTGCCCCCAGAGGCCGCTCCCGCGCAAAGCGCAACGAAATGCTGAGCCAGCCTCGCACGTGCGAAAGTGCTTGCGGCTCCTTCGTGATGGTAAGCTCTTCTGTCACTCTACCCCAAGTTGAAGACGTTCAAATCGTTCAAGTTGTTTAAGCAGTTCAAAACGCTTTGAACGATTTGAACCTTTTGAACCAATTGAACTTTCATTTTCTATTGGTACCGGATGCGCGGATCCAGACAGGCATTCACCAGGTCCACGGTGAAATTGACAAAAATAAACACGAAAGAGATGAGGAGCACCAGCGTCTGGACCATGATGTAGTCGCGCTGCGCGATGGACTCGACGAAAAGCATCCCTATGCCGTTAAGATTGAAAACCTGTTCCGTAACGACCAGCCCGCCGAGCAAAAACGCAAATTCAAGGCCGATAACCGTGATCACCGGCAACATGGCGTTTTTCAGCGCATGTCGAACGAGGATCACCTTCTCCCACAGGCCCTTGGCCCGCGCAGTTCGAATGTAGTCCTCCCGCAAAACTTCCAGGACCGCCGAACGAGTCATGCGCGTTGCCACAGCCGAATAACGATATCCCACCGCCAGAGCCGGCCAGATAAGCTGCGTCAAGTTGGCTTTGGGATCGACCCAAAAGGGGGTAAAGGTCAAAGGCGGGAGCCACTGAAAGATAATGAGAAAACCGAGGATGATAAGAATCCCCAGCCAGAACGATGGCATGGCAAGACCGGCAATGGAGAAAACCCGCACGAGGTAGTCGACCCAGGTATCCTGCTTGAGGGCTGCCAGGGTTCCGAGCGGAATGGAAAGGAGAACCGCCACGAAGGTAGCCATCAGGGCCAACTGGAGACTCAGCTCCAGACGGATGGCGATCTCATGAGCGACCGACCGGCCGGTCCACATGGAGGTGCCAAAATCCAACCGGACGAGCCCCCAAATCCAGCTCCCAAATTGGTGCCAGAGCGGTTTGTCCAATCCGAGCTGAGCCCGTTCCTGATCGAGCGCTTCTTTGGGGGCATAAGTCCCCGTCCCGGCGTACTTAAGCTCCACTATGTCTCCGGGGGCCACCCGGAGCAGGAGAAAGACCAGGGCCGCCACCCCGAGTAGCGTGGGAATCATGAGCAACAGCCGCTTGAGGATGTACCGGCGCATGACTTGTGGGCAGATCGTGAGGTGAGATGTAAGGCGTTAGGAGTTCAGCGTTCTCACCTCACCATTACGCGCTCACGCCTAACCGCTTTCACTCGGATAGCCAGATATCCCCGAGATGCATGAAGTAGTGGCTGGGCACGGCCTTGTAGCCCTTGACCTTGGCCCAATGGGGATTGACCTTCTGCCACCAGAGGATGTGGAACTGATAGACCTGCTCATCCAGCGCTCGCTTCTCAAACTGCCGGAGCAACTTAAGCCGCTCCTTCAAATTGGCCGCGCGGCCCTGCTTTTCGTAGAGGTCGTCCAGGACGGGGTCCTTGTATCGGCCATAGTTGAGCGGGCTTTTATCGCTGCTCAAAAACTTCAGGAGCTGGAGATCCGGCTCATCCATGAAATCGCAGTTGAAATCGACACCGACGTCGTAATTCCCCTGCCGGAAATCACCAAAGTAGGGACCCCCCTCTTGCTGGACGTGGCCGACGTTGAGACCGATCCTGCGCCACTGATCGATGAGAAAGACTCCTGTGACTTCATAGGGCTCTTTGATATTTCGGTTTTTGAGGGTAAAGGAAAACCCCTCGGGAACCCCGGCTTCTTTTAGGAGCCTTCTGGCTTCCTTGCGGGACACCTCGATGTCTTTGCCAAACCCGGCGAGCTTGGTCAGCTCCGCCTCAGGGGTTGCGAACTCCGAGCCAGGCCGGAACATGCCTCCGACATATTTCATCAGCGAGATCTTGGAAAGGGCCTTGGAGGCCTCCCACCGATCAATGGCAAGGGTGAGGGCGCGCCTGACGCGCGGGTCATCGAAGGGCTTTTTCTCGTTGTTCATGACCACCGTCAGATTGCAGATCCACGAGCTCTCCTGAACTACGATCTTATCACCCAAGGCCCTCACGAGGTCGTCTCGGGCCGCCGGATTGAATCCTCGGAACTCGATCAGCGCCTGTCCGCTCCGAATCGCGGCCACTCTGGGAGCCGTGTCGCGAATAAAGATCGCTCTGTAGCTGTCGAGATAAGGCCGGCCCTTCACGAAATAGTTGGGGTTTTTCTTCCCCACCCAATGGGAACCTGACACATGCTCGACAAATACGAACGGGCCGGTTCCCATGACGTTTTTCTCATACCAGCGGGGGTCCTTGGCCAGGATGTCGGCTTTATAGATATAGTTCCACGGGGAGGCCGTGTTCGCCAGAAAGGAGGTCGAAGGATGCTTGAGGCGAAAGACGACCGTGTGGGCGTCCGGCGTTTCGATCTTATCGACCATAGCATAAGAGGCCCGACGGGCACTGGCGACTCCTTCCGGCGGGAAGATAATTTTGTCATACGTCGCTTTGACGTCTATCGACGTAAGCTGGCTCCCGTCATGGAACTGAACCCCTTTGCGGATCTTGAAGGTATAGGTCAGGCCATCCTTGGAGACAGACCAGCTCTCCGCCACATCTCCGACGATCTTTGGGTAGTTCAAAAGATCGAAGCGCAAGAGCGTGCTGTAGTGAGGGGACACGGGATGGAGCATGGCAAAGGTGGTCTCCCGATGGCCATCGAAAGAGGGAGGGGTTCCCCCTACGGCGAAGACCAATTCCCCTCCCTGGCGCGGCTTTTCTCTCTCTGCGGCCGGACCAGAGCCTTGGAAAAGGATCAAAGCGAGAAAAACAGTCAGCGGAATCGTGAGATACGAGTTCCTGCCGAGTTCTCTCGAAACTCTCATGACGCACCTCCTTTTTTAATTTTCCAGTTGATTCATTTTGCCGGCGACAACTGCTGACGGCTGTTAGACAGCCCTAGACGTATTCCATCTGTCTTTGGGCTGTCAAGAGACTCCATTTTCTAGACACGGATGCAGGCAACCCAGTGAGCGGATCTTATCTCTCTTAGCTCAGGCACCGCTTGGCTGCATGCTTCGACAGCAATGGGACAGCGCGGGTGGAAAACGCACCCGCTGGGAGGACTGGCGGCGCTTGAAACTTCTCCTCCAAGCACGATGCGATCGCGCTTGCTCTCAATGACAGGGTCAGGAATGGGCACAGCGGAGAGGAGGGCCTTGGTATAAGGATGGAGTGGATTTTCGTAAAGCTCCTGGCGGCCGGCGATCTCGACGATTTTTCCCAAGTACATGACTGCTATCCGATCGCTGATATGGCGCACAACCGAGAGATCGTGCGCTATGAAGAGATAGGTCAGGTTAAAACGTTCCTGAAGCTCTTCGAGCAGGTTGATGATCTGGGCCTGAATGGAGACGTCGAGGGCGGAAATCGGCTCATCGCATACGATAAACTTGGGTTCAACGGCAAGGGCACGCGCGATGCCCACCCTTTGCCTTTGCCCACCGCTGAGTTGGTGCGGATAACGGGTCGCCATAAGCGGATTTAAGCCGACGACAGTAAGAAGTGCATCCACCCGGTCACGGCAGTCGGCGCCGTTCTGTGAAAGCCCGTGCACCCGAATCGGCTCGCTAATGATCTGTCCGATGGTCATCCGAGGATTAAGCGAGCTATAGGGATCCTGAAAAACAATTTGCATCTTGCGCCTGAGGGGGCGGAGCTCCACATCGCTCATCCGCGTCATCTCCTCGCCTTCATAGAGAATCTCGCCCGCCGTGGGGCGCTCGAGCTGGAGAATGCAGCGCCCAATGGTCGTCTTGCCGCAGCCAGACTCCCCTACAAGCCCCAACGTCTCTCCGCGCCGAATGGCGAAGCTGACATCGTCCACGGCTCTGACCCAGCCCACTGTGCGCCGGACGATAATGCCACTCAGCACCGGGAAGTACTTCTTGACGTGGCATACCTCAACGAGCCACTCCTTACTCGTATATTGATGACTGATAACTTGTGAACTCGTCGGTTTCATAACCTGACTTCGTGTACTAATAA
>CAYPHJ010000124.1:0-12628 GCA_964410485.1 uncultured Syntrophobacteraceae bacterium | reverse complement strand
CCCAGGGCGGTCCAGGGGTGCTCCCGGAAGTAGCTCTCGGTACACGTCCTTGCCTCTAACGCTTTGGCGCGGATGACTCGCTCCTGCTCGCCCAATGTTCTTTTGCCTTCCTCAAGCTGCTTGCCCAGGCGCTCGCGCAGGTGGGTCACCTTCTCGCCAGTCTGGCTGTATGTGGTCTTCAGTATTTCCTCGGTATCATGGATCAATGCCTTGAAACCGGAAGTTAGTTTTTCCGTTGTGCCCTCGTTCATAACAGCCTCCCTTTAACGCATATCTTTGCCACTACTCGCGCATCCACCGCAACACCCGTGCCTCGACCGAAGCTCCCCGGTTATTTAGACGTAGACCGGATACGCGATCTTCGCGTCCGATTTCCAAAAAGCCGTTTTTGCAGTATATCCCCGTTTGGCCGCCTGTTCCGGGGGCCGGCTATCGCCCGGAGTCAGTCTAATTGATTCGCCGTGTTGTTTGCGTATACGTTACTGAAACTTAGGTCAAAGGAGAGAATATGGCTGAGTTCGAGGGAAGATCACTGCTACAGGAAATGGGGCTTGATAACGAGGAGATTGCCCGGCGTAAAGAGTTTCTAGAGCTGCGGGAAACAGACATCGAGCGCCTGCGCGGCTTACATCAGCTCGCGGCTCAATATGCCAACTCGGTCATCCAAGAGTTCTACGATCATTTGCTTGCCTTTGAAGAGGGGCGGGCTTTCTTTAAAGACCCTGCCGTCCTCGAACGTGTCAAAATCGCACAGAAAAACTATTTTCTAGAGCTCACCGAAGGGACTTACGACCAGGATTACATCCAGGGCCGACTCAAAATCGGCCTGGCTCACGAGCGTATCAATTTGCCGGTTAAGCTATATCTCGGAATGTATAATTTTTACCTGCGGGCGATCGCCAAGCGTTTTCTGGCGGCGCGCAAAGATAACGCGAAAAAGGCCTTCGACGATTTTATTTCGCTCCTCAAGATCGTCTTCCTTGATCTGGGGCTGGCTATTGAGACCTATCTCCACCAGCGAGAGGCTACCATCGTCATGCAGCAGGAGGCCATTCGCGAGCTTTCTGCGCGCCATCTGAGGGACGCTCTAGAGCAGCGCGCGAACAAAGAAATTCAAAAGGAAAGGGATTTTGCTCACAAGCTCATTGAAACTGCACAAGTTATTATTCTGGTGCTGGACAAAGAGGGCCACGTTATCCAGTACAATCCATTTATGGAAAAGCTTTCAGGGTATCGCTTGGAGGAGATGCACGGAAAAGATTGGTTTTCAAGGTTTCTGCCGGAGCGTGATAGAAGCCGAATTCGGCAGTTGTTTTTGCGAGTTTTGAGCGAGAGAGATACCGGCGGGATCAATCCAATTTTGGCGCAAGACGGGACAGAGCGCTTGATCGAGTGGTCCTGCACGACCTTAAAGGATAGCTTCGGTGCCACTGAAGGCCTTCTTTGTATAGGGCAAGACATCACCGAAAAAACGAGGCTGCAAGAGCAACTGATTGAAAAAGAGCGGTTGGCTGCGATGAGCGTCACAGCGGCTAAACTGGTACACGAGATCGGCAACCCGCTGAATGGTATGTCTTTGACCGCTGAGCTTTTACGGATCCGCGTGGATGCAATGAAAGACCCCGACAGCGCAATTAAGTCCGGCCTGGACAGACTCATTAGAGAGACCACGCGATTGAATCAACTCATCCGCGAGTTCAAGTCCTTTTTTGCGTCCGAGAGGCACGTCTTCAGGCCCGTTTCGCTGGCCACTGTAGCAGCTGAGACGTTGGAGGTGGAAAAGACAAGTTATGCTGGGCGTAATGTCAAAGTGGAGCAAACCCTCCCGGAAGACTTGCCCTTGATAGTGGGAGATGCAGATAAGCTCAAGCAGGCGGTATTGAATCTTTGCAAAAACGCGGTGGACGCCATGCCGGACGGCGGAATCCTTAGCGTGCGTGGGTTCACGTCCGGCGACCACGTGATCCTGGAAATCGCGGATACGGGAGTCGGAATTCCACCGGGTGTGGATGTCTTGACTCCCTTCACGACAACCAAGGTCTCCGGCAGCGGTCTTGGCATTATGATCGTGCGCCAGATAGTTTCGATCCACGGTGGCGCGCTCACCTATACCAGCGAACCTGACAAGGGCACCGTCTTTCGTCTGTCATTTCCGGCGCTCCAGTCTGCGAAGCCAATACAGTAAGGCCCCATTTCTCCCTACAGAGGTCCCACCACGAAAGTTTAAAAGCAGACGCTGCTTATAGCCTATAGCTCGCTTTGCTCCATGGCGCATGGACCATACATTCAACCCGTCTTTAGTCCAGATCAAACCTGACCGCCCGCATTATCAGGCATGGCAAAGAACACGACCATTTCTCGCCAAGAGTGAAAAAGGACCGCGGGAAACAATACTAATATGGCGCTGTCACGGAACTGACCTCTTGGCCTAAATTTTGCTCGAATAGTCCAACCGTTTCCGCAAACTTCCAAACCAAAGAAACACGATTTGGGCGTCGGCTGCCCCGCTCAAAGGAGAGATAGCCATGACGAATGCGACTTGTTCTGACGACAGGCTGGTTCACGGCCTCGTTTTGGCCGCCGGAGAGGGCAGACGTTTGCGCTCTTACGTGCAGCAAGTTAGAGGCGAGGAGTTGCCGAAACAATACGTTAACTTGTTTGGCCGCCGTTCCATGCTCGAACAGACCTTTAACCGCGCCGAGAAATTGATTCCAGCAGACCATATTTTTACGGTAGTGAGCAGCCAGCATCTCGCGCATGCGGAGGTCCGCCGGCAACTTGCCAACCGCCCCCAAGAGACACTTATCGTCCAGCCGGCGAATAAAGAAACGGGACCGGGAATCCTGCTGCCCCTCATGTTCATCCATAACCGCTGTACCGCGGCGGTTGTCGCCATGTTTCCGGCAGATCACTTCATCCTGGAAGAAGATCGTTTCATGAATTACGTCAATCTTGCAACCCAGGCTGTGAAACACGATCCCAGCCAAATCGTTCTTCTTGGCGTCAAGCCACAGGGACTGGAAACCGAATACGGCTATATCGTTCCACGAGAGCCGGCAGGCAAGGGAGGCCGGTTCGGAATCAAATTAATTTCGGCCTTTGTTGAAAAGCCGACTCCGGACCTCGCATTGGAGCTGATGATCTCGGGTGCCCTGTGGAACACGATGACTATGGTGTTCCAGCTGGATACGCTTTTGGAGCTCGTGCGCCGAGTGCATCCCGTGCTTTATCTCGCGTTCTGTCGTATTCTTGAGTCCATCGGGACTACAGAGCAGCAAAAGACAGTGGACGATGTGTACGACGGCCTGGAGCCGGTCAATTTTTCAAAAGAAATCCTGGAGAAAATCGCCGATCGCCACGCCAAATCAGTCTCAGTCCTCCCAGTGCAGAACGTTTTCTGGAGCGACCTGGGCTCGCCGGACCGAGTTTTACAGGTGCTTAGAAAACTCGATGATCCCACCGGAGATATCGCCGGTTTCAGGTCTCGAGTCTCAAGTCTCGGGTAAATTCCCCTCGCCATTGGCGCAGGTCGTCTGAAGCACCGATTTATATCGAAACCGGTATGTGGGCGGCCCCACAGGGCCGCCCCTACGATCGTACGGAAAAAGGGGGTTCACGGGCCCCTTGTCGTCCGTCCGCCGTCGTCTGTCCACGGTCGTCCCCCGTTATCGTACGTGGTGTTTGACAGGCGTGACTGTGCTCGCCTGAGGCCCCTTTTCTCCCGCTTCTTCGGCAAAATGTACTTCCGTCCCGATCTCCAACCGCCTGAAATCAGCGTCTAACAGGCTGTTTTCGTGGAAGTAGATCTCTCGCCCGTCCGGCGTTTCGAGAAAGCCAAACCCCTCCTCTGGAAAGAGCTTGATCACCCGCGCATGTGGAGAATCTTCACGTACCTTCACATCACCCCGGCGACGGCGCGCATAATCCTGAAGCCTACGGCGTGCCGCATCAAAAGCGTCTCGAATGGCAAGTCGAATGTCATCGTGGACGGCGTACTTGCTCAGTTCGTGACTGTCTGCTTCTTCCACGTCGCCCGGCGCTTTTTCTCTGTCCGTAACCAATCTCGGCGCGCGCTTGATGACAATCTCGCTACCCGGAACTGTCACATCGATGCGCACATGATATCGCTTCCCTTTGCGATGGTGCTGGTGTGGAGTCTCCACTAGCACCCGGCAGCCCATAATCTGGTCGTAGAATAGCTCCAACTTTTCTGCTGACTCGCGGATCTGACCTTCGATTGCCTCAGAGGGCGACATCCCTTTGAATGTAATCTGTAGCGGAATATTAATAACCCTCACCTCCCTTAATTGTGGTAAATTTCTGGGAGCACATTCAATGCCAACGAAGTAATTACCACTCCACCTGTTTAATCTCGCCGGTCCTTTGAATTAATAAGAGAATTCGGAATATCCGCAGGCCCGACAAAGATAGGATCAGCGCTCCGTCACTATGCCGACGGGCTGCGGGCCGGCTTTTCTCATTGTTGACGAAACATGGCCGCGACTTGTCCGCGGTTAAGTATTCATTGGCATTAGTATTGCTCGTTGGGCAAGGATGATTGAAGAATTGCAGCGGAGAGCCAACGAAACCTTCAAGGAAACGGAGTATTGAAAATGAAAGACATTCTAAAAAAACATAAGGGAAAAACGATTCGCCTTTATACAGTCTCTGGCGTCGAGTCCTATCTCGGCGTTCTCGAAAATGTCAACGAAAGATACCTGACACTTAAAGACGCAATGCATGGAGAGCTAATGTACGTTGCTCTGCAGTATGTTGAATCATTTCATGAGGCCAGATCAGTGAAAACGTAATCTTTAGTATTGCTCTTCGTGATCTCGTCCCAGCGAAGCCCTGAAAGGCTATGGCGCCGCTCCAATCCACAGCGCGGCAGAAGATTAAAGAAGCCGGGCACGGCATTTTACACGGCATCAGCGGGGGCGTTCGGTATTTTAATCACCAAGCCCAACGATTGACTAGCCCTAACTCGCCGCCGAGACTTTGGGCTCGACGCTCTCCAGTATCGCCACAACCTCGTCGTCTGTCACCTGTGTGAAGTTTTTGAAAAACCGACCCACTGCATAAAACTCAGCAGGAACGTTTAAACAAACGATCGCATCGGCCTCCCGCCTCATTGCACGTGCAGCGCGGGGGGACGCAACCGCAACGGCGCCCACCAGTTGTCTCGGTTTTTTGGTCCGGATAGCGCGTAATGCGGCGGTCATTGTCGCGCCCGTGGCAATCCCATCGTCCACGACAATCACGATGCGGTCCTTTGGGTCAATCGGCGCCCGAAATGGGGTGTACTTAGCGCGCCGAGCGCGTAGGACCTCGAGTTGGCCTTTTTTTTCTGCTTCGAGATAGGACTCCTCGATGCCAATGCCGTACGCGGACAAGAAAACGTTTCCGTGTTCGTCAACCGCTCCTATGGCGAGCTCAGGCTGGCCGGGGGCCCCAAGTTTGTGCACCAGCACGACATCCAGCTCTCCTCCCAGAGCTTCAGTTATAATCTTGCCCATTGGTACGGCTCCGCGTGGAATAGCAAGAACCAATGGATTTTTATTTTTATAGTGGCCACTCAATCTTTGCGCCAGCAAATGCGCCGCGTGTTCTCGATTATCAAACAGCATTGGCTTTCTCCTCCTTTTCCTCCCGAGTAAGCTCCGCATCGCTTCAGACACGACCCGTCGCGTGAACGCCACAGTCGATGCGGAGCCACGTCTACGGTCTGCAGTCCTCGGTAGCCCTCTCCCGGCGCGCACCGCGCGCGGTTCGAAAGTTCCAAGTTCCAGGTTCCAAGCCCCCACCACCTAAAGCCAAGGAAGGAGTATTCACCCGCCCCGGTAGCCGCGCAAGCGCTCTTCCATCTCTAGTCCTCAGTTTCCGATCCCCGACTCTCTCGACTTCAGTTTTCAGCTTTTGGGCTCGTCTCCGGTCGATGGTCCTCGGCCCCTCTTCGGTGAAACCCCAAAGCTCCTGTATTCGTCTAACGCATAGATTGTGCCAGTTCCGGTACATCAACGTGAGTTAGCCCTTTTGTTAAGGGCCTATAAAAACTGGCTGATTTTTTCTTATTTGCACGAAAATAGTAGCTTACGGTCGCAAAGCTGCGAAGGTTTCCGAGCCGGTCCGAAATTTGCGTATTCCCTTGACAGTCGCCTGGAACGTTATTAGTTTAGTGGGGCAGCGCTCGCGCCTCTTGACTTCCTGTACCTCAACTGCCCTTACTGCTCCCTTACCAATAGCAGTCAATGCTGATCGTTCAATGACGGCAGCCACCAAAATAGCGGGAACGGAACGCGGCAAGGCGCCGAACAGCAGGAGACGTTAATGCCAGTAAATATAGATAAAATCGATACAAACACAGAGACGGACGACATTATCGAGGCTAATGATACGGAGCTTCACGATGTGGAGGAGCAAGAGCCTGAGCTTGTCGGCGAGGTGTATGCGGAGGCTGAAGCGGATGAAGAAGAGGCCGTCGATCAAGATGAGTCGGCCGCGGCTCTGAGCTCGGTTCAGCAGTATTTGCATGAAATCGGCTCGGTTCCCCTTCTCACTCGCGAACGCGAGGTCGAGCTGGCCATGGAGATCGAACGCGGCAAAGACCAGATCCTCGAGGCGCTTTTTTCAACCCCCAAAGCGCTGCGATACGCGTTGGATCTGGGCGACGCCGTCGCTTCGGGAAAGCTTGAAATGCGCGAGGTTGTCGAAAAGACGGATGCCGGGGACGAAGAGGGGGAGGGCACGCTCGATCCAAAGGCGTTTCTAAAACTCATCGCCAAACTGCGGCGCTTGAGCCGCAGACAAGAGCAAGTCGCTCGCCACCTGAGGCGTACCCGTTTATCCAAGCAACGGGCAGCTTCGCTCAAGATCAAACAAAGTGCCCTGGTGGGCAAGATCGGCGGCGTGCTCAACGAGCTGCGTCTCTCTGCTGCGCGTGTTGAGGAAATGATCAGCGGCCTGAGGCGTTCCGCTGAACGGCTTTCGGTACTCGAACGCGAAGCGCAAGATTTGCCCAAGCAGAAGCAATCTTCTCTGAAAGCTGAGATTCGTAGAATAGAGGAGGATACAGGTCTCCTGGCTGGCGAACTCAAAAGTCGCGTCCGAGTTATCGAGCACAGCGAAGCGCTCGTTCAACGCGCAAAAAAGGAATTCACCGAAGCGAACCTGCGGCTCGTGGTGAGCGTGGCCAAAAAATACATTAACCGTGGCTTGAGTTTTCTGGATCTCATTCAGGAAGGAAACCTTGGGCTGATGCGCGCTGTGGAAAAATTTGATTACCGATTGGGATTCAGGTTTTCGACTTATGCCAGCTGGTGGATCCGCCAGGGGATCACGAGGGGCCTAATCGACACCGGACGTACGATCCGTATACCGGTCCACCGCGTAGAACTGCGCAATAAAATATTTCAGACTGCCCAATACCTGCAGCGCCAGCTCGGCCGCGACCCTCGCCCGGACGAGCTTGCGCAAGAGATGGAAATGTCTGTTACGGAGCTGCTCAAAGTCGTCCAGGTTCAGGGCGAGCCCGTTTCGTTGCAAACGCCCATTTGGGAGGATGGCGACCAACTCGAAGATTTCGTCGAAGATCGTATGAGCCCTCCACCTGAGCAGCGCGCCATGGAAGGAGTGCTGCGAGGGGAGGTCCGAAAGGCTCTTGCGATTTTGACCCCGCGGCAAGAAAAAGTGCTGCGCATGCGTTTTGGCATCGAGGAGAAGCGGGACTACACTCTAGAAGAACTGGGTGAGATGTTCGCGGTTACACGAGAGCGCGTGCGGCAAATCGAGCAAAAGTCACTGCAGATCCTGCGAAATCCGACTCGGAGAAAGCCCGTTTTTCGCACCGCGGCAGAGGAGAGCGGTGAAAACGGTCTGCAGGGTTAGGCCTGGATACCCAATTTTTCCAGCTTGCGGTACAGGGTGGAAAGGCTCAAGCCTAAAAGCTCGGCAGCGCGAATCTTATCGCCGCTTGTTTTCCCCAAGGTGCGCTCGATATGGCTTTTCTCGTATAACTCCACTGCCTTATTGAGGTTGTCCTCGCTGCCAAAGTCCTCCCCCGCGCTCTGCTGACCCGGCAAATTTGCCGGGGTGATCCATTCACCGTTACCGAGGATCATTGCTCGTTCGAGCACGTTGTCGAGCTCGCGGATGTTCCCCTTCCATGGGAGTGACATCAAAATACGCATCGTGGCGCTGTCGACGCCTTTGTAATTCGTCTTCATCTCAAGGTTGTGCCGGTGAATCAAATACTCCACCAGGCCGGGCAAGTCCTCGAGCCGTTTCCGCAGTGGAGGGATGTGGATTTCAAAAACATTCAGACGGTAATAAAGATCATCGCGAAACCGTCCACCGGCGACTTCTTCTTTAAGGTCGCGATTGGTGGCAGCCAGGATGCGCACATTGACTTTTACTGGAGTCGTCGCTCCGACCGGCAACACCGTTTTTTCCTCGAGCACGCGCAGGAGTTTGGGTTGGAGGCTTAGCGGCAGTTCACCAATCTCGTCTAGAAAAATCGTGCCGCCCCGGGCCCTTTGAAAAAGGCCTTCCTGAGAATTGACAGCGCCGGTGAAAGCGCCTTTGACGTACCCAAAGAGCTGGCTTTCCAGCAAAGTCTCCGGGATCGCGCTGCAATTGAGCGGGAGAAAGACGTTTTCTTTGCCCGCGCTATGAGAGTGAATGGTGCGCGCAACGACTTCCTTTCCTACACCACTCTCCCCGGTAATCAGGACAGTGGTCGGCGTGCGGGCCACTTTGGCCACCAGGTTGGCGATCTCCTGCATCGCCGGGCTCCGCCCAAACGGCCGCTCCGGGGTAAAGTGCTCGCTCAGCTCGCGTCTAAGAATCTGATTTTCCCAGGCAAGCTTCCTGTGCGTCATGAGGTGGCGCACCTTCCGCAAAACATCCTCAAAGATCAGCGGCTTTAACAGGTAGTCTTGCGCGCCAAGCCGGATCGCTTCTACGGCTGTTTCAACTGACGCATGGGCGGTCATCAGAAGGACCAGCGTTTGCGAGGAAACATTTCGGATATGTTGGAGAACCCCAATGCCGTCGCAACCGGGCATCATCAGATCCGTCAGCACCAGATCAAAATCCATTTTGTCCAAAAGCGCAATGGCGGCAGTTCCATTCGCCGCCTCGTCGACTTCGTACCCAGCGCCCCTCAATAGCTCGGCCAGACTCTCGCGCGCGGAGTCCTGGTCCTCGGCCACAAGAATCGTTCCTGTCAACTCATCAGCCATTCGCGTTTATAACACCACGCGTTTTCGCATATTTGATAAAAACAACGTAAATTTTCGCCGGCACTGAGAATGGGGAGCCAAATTACCCTCTGAATGTTGTATTTAGCAATAGGCAAGCCAGCATTTAGAGTCTCACGTCTCGGGTCTAATGTCCCGAGTTTCCCTCCCCAACTCGAAACCGAGATCCAAAACTCGGGTTCTTCTCCCAACCCGAGACCCGAGACATGAGACCCGGAACGCCTTACGAAATTCTACCCTGCGAGCGCAATTCATTTAAGCGCCACTGGACAATACCGTCGATACCGTCCGCCGGGAGCGGGGCTGGCATAGAAGCAGGCTCGGCGCCCAGCTGGACGAGCTTGTGGCGCATGGTCTCGAGAGTCGAATAACCTCGCCTGTAATCTTCAACGCAAACCGAACACTCGTTGAGTTTTTCATCGATGCGACGCAGACAATCGTTCAGATCTTTTTTTTGCTCTTGAAAGATGATTTCCAACTGCTGGCGGATTTCGTACGTTTGTTCCTGGAGAGTGTGCGTAACGTGAGCCAGATTGATTTGCATTTGCAAGATAATTTCCATCAATCGTTCCATGGATTCGCCGTTCATCAATTGTTTCTCCTGTTGCCGCGGACCGAGGGTCGGGTCGGAATCAACTACGACACTCAATTGTTTCGACTCTCAGGCTGAGGTTTTCCCGTCCCAACCGGAGACTCGGACTTTCCGCTCGGGACTACCGAAGCGATGCTGTTCTATGCCAGCGAAATGATTCGTGTCAAGTTACAAAGGCCTAAGTTCAAGTCGGTTCGGATCTTGAACGTTGAACTTTGAACGTTGAACTCCACGCATCCTCAGACTGAACGTGAGCTGCCACAAACTCACGGCACGCTTCGTAGTCAGATAGGGGACAAAACCGCCTGAGAACCTCGTCGCGGCAGCTATAGCGGTACGGGAAACGATGCTGGTAGGCGGACCGGACCACGGCGTGAAGCTCGTCAGAGGGAAGCTCAATGCCTGCCCTCTCGTTCCACTCGAAAATTTTTTCCTCGGCTTCTTCCCAAGTCAGGCCTAGCAGACGCAGCTCTGAAGCCAGCCGGATCGCGCAGTTATTACGGAACCCAGGCTCGATGTGACTTTCCCAGATTGCCTGGATTCCGGCGCAGGGAAATTCGATCTTTCGTAGGTCCGGCGGACGCCGGAAGCGATACGCAAATTTTTTGCCGCCGATTTTCTTTAGCTGGCGCCGAATACGCTGGAAGAACTTGGCAGCCTCCGGATTTTGTGTCACGTCAGCGTGAGAGATAAAACCCGTCTCATCAGTCAGCGTTAAACGTCGCATTTCACGCGCATGATAGCGAATCTCCCGCGCATCCAGGGCATTCAATTCGTCGTGTGTGAGCAGCACCTTGTACAGCTTTGACCGCTCGTGCTGGGTGTTGGGCAGACGCAGCAGGCGGACCCGATCTTTAATTGCGAGGTCCATCGTATCGCGTAAATGTTCGGGTAACTGATGGGCCAGATGGCGCCGCATTGAGTCGAAAACCAGCGGGAGCGTCTTTGCCGGCGCGATCTTCCCGAAAAGGCGCGTGTCGAGCATCAGGTGAAAACCTTTTGACCCGCTGAAATAAACGTGTAGCGCCTCCGTGCCTACACCCCACCGATCTTTGAAAAAAGCCGTGAGGTAGCGCGCAGCTTCCAGCGCGGGTGCATAGTCGGCATGATCCAGGTCAATCGGAAAAAACGGCGCCCACACCTTGCCGTCATAGCCCGCGATCGTCGGCCCGGTTTCCTCGGCCTGAGCGCTCATATAGGTGAGGACTTCGTCCGAATAGAAGAAATAGGTTGCGTAGCAACCATAGCGATCGAACGACTCGATCAGGGCCGGAACCTCCGTTATCACCACGATATGGTTGCGGAAACCTTTTTGGTAATGCGCCGCAAAGTCGACAAGATTGAATTTACGCATAGGTTCGCTGCGCTCACGACCCGTCGAGGACTGAACGCTGGGCCGGCCTGCCGGCGCCCTTTTCACTATACCGCTTAGACGGCTTATGCCAAAAGCCCCCTTGAGCTTACCCAATGCTGCCAATTCAATGTCCAACTTGCTTCCTAACTCGAACCAATGCTCAGCTTGGTGTTTTTCATTCTTGCAAAAGGATTGGTCGGCAGCGCGGAAAATCGCAACCTGTCGAGCGCTCGCAATCCATGGCACAGCTCCTGCGAGACGAAAGCGGCAAGTAACAGAGAATTATAAGGTTCGGGACTGGTAAGGCGTCAGAATGAACTGGTTTGTGTTCTCGGCTGGCCTACTTTATACGGGGGGCCTCGCCGTAGAGTCGTGGAAGGCAATTACGGATTGGCAACGGTGTTCGGCGCCTATGCAGTAGCAAATTTCGTTTTGGCGAAGATGGGGGGTATTAATAACCTGACCATTGTCACTGTTTCGTCTCTGCTCTGAAAAGGAGGATCTATGCTGGTCAGCAAACGTATGACGAAAAATCCGGTTACGATTGAAGCTGAAGAATTTTTGAGCACCGCCCGGGATAAAATGACTGCTGGTGGATTTCACCGTCTGCCCGTCAACAGCAAAGGCAAGCTCGTAGGCATCATCACCGACCGCGATCTGCAACGCTTTGCTGGAATTCTGGAACGAACAAAGGTCAACGGTATCATTGATGATAGACTGCTCACGGTTACACCGTCGACCACCGTAGAAGAGGCGGCTCAACAGATGCTCGCTCACAAGATCGGTGGCCTGCCCGTGGTTGAAGGGGATCGGCTGGTGGGAGTGATCACGACCAGCGACGTTCTCAACGCTTTTCTCGAAGTCATGGGCGCGGCGCAACGCACCAGCACGCGGATCGACTTCATTCTAGAAGGGTTAGATCACGGACTCGTTGAAGCTGCGAAAATTGTATCTGAGCACGGCGCAGAAATCCTGGCCGTGGGCACCTACCGAGACAAACTCGGCGAGAATCCTGTCTGCTATATGCGTGTTCTTGGTCGCGATCCTGAAGCCGTGGCAAAAGCCCTCCGCAGCGCTGGCTTTGACGTGCTAGGAGTTCACGAGTCAGCCGAATAGGAAGGCAAACCAGCATTCATCGGTTCAACAAAGGCGTTGAAATGCAAATCCTGATCTTTGATTTCTCGCCCAGGGAGGACCCGCAAAGGAGTGTTTCATGAGCTTACGCTCGCCCGCAAAGAATGAAAAGGAAGCCTTTCCCTCGTACAGCAGGACTGTCATCCTGAAAGAAGTGAAGGATCTGCTTTGCATTTTTGATCCGGACAGGAAAAAAGCAGATTCTTCGTCGCGACGCTCCTCAGAATGACATTCAGAAAAGGCTCGAGGGCGACGGATCCTAGAGGTTCCAACCCGAATTTTCATAGGAGT
>CAYPHJ010000123.1:10461-12793 GCA_964410485.1 uncultured Syntrophobacteraceae bacterium | reverse complement strand
CGTCCTGAGCCCCGTCGAAGGACTCCGAGAGGGTTTTTCAGCAACCTGCTAGACGTTCAAGGAGGGAAGCGATGGCGATAAACGGAAAACCACCGGTTGGCATAAACCACAAAATCAAGCAAATCGGCCGCATGGATCTTCCCGGCGGCGGTTCAGTTGTTGTTGAGAATGGCTACGCCTATGTCGGTCATATCGAGCCACCGCACGGCACATCCATTATCGATGTGCGTGATCCGAAGCGTCCCAAGCTCGTGGCTCAACTCGAAGTTCCGGAAGGTATTCACTCGCACAAGGTCCGCGTGAGCGGTGATGTGATGCTTGTCAATTATGAACGCTACAAGACCAAGGGCGAACCCCAGGGCGGTCTGAAAGTCTTCGATATTTCCGACCGCTCCAAACCCTGTGAGATCGCGTTCTTTAAGGCCGCTGCCAAAGGTGTGCACCGATTTACCTTTGATGGTCGCTATGCCTACCTTTCGCCGCATATGGAAGGCTATGTTGGAAATATCGCTTTGATCCTTGATCTTAAAAACCCCGCCAAACCGGAAGAGGTCGGACGGTGGTGGATGCCTGGACAATGGACAGCCGGCGGTGAGACACCCACATGGCACGGCTGGGACCATCGTTGTCATCACCCGATTCGGAGAGCGGATCGACTCTATATTAGCTACTGGCATGGAGGGTTCGCCATTGTCGATATTTCCGCTATGAGCAAGCCTAAAACGTTGAGCATCTTCGACTGGAGTCCGCCCTACCCTTGCCCGACGCACACAACACTCCCGTTCGCCAACAAGATCATGGACCGCGATTTCATGATCGTCACCGACGAAGAGGTCGGCGAAAAGTTGAGCCCGACGCCGAATGCTTTCTTATGGGTTGTGGATATCACGGATGAAACGCGACCAATCCCAATCGCCACCTACATGGTTCCCTATGACGGGGATTCGAAACCGGGCAGCCGTTTCGGCGCTCATCAACCGGCCGAACAGGTCTATGACAATCTTTCCTATGTGACCTGGTTTGCCGGTGGCCTCCGTGCTTTAGATTTTTCTAATCCCTACAGCCCCAAGGAAGTTGGTTATTACGTACCAATGCCGGGGAAAGGACAGACCGCTGTGCAAAGCAACGACGTCTTTCGCGCCGACGACGGCACGCTTTACCTGATCGACCGCCTCGATGGCTTCGAAATTTTGGAAAGTCAGGTATAGCCGTTAGCATAACGTTCAAAAGTTCAAGGTATTCGGAACAAGCAGGTATTCTTCCTTCAATCGGAACCATTGAGCTTTTGAACAACTTCTTATTGGTCGGAAGCAACCTGACGCTTCTGAAGCTTTGTTTCTTCCAATACGTCCAGCGTCTTCGGCCAATCGGCTTTGAGCAAACGCGATAGCGAGCGATCGGCAAGAAGCTTCCCGCCGCTTTGGCAGCGGGCGCAGTAATTCGTCTCGTTTTCCGCATAGACAATCCTTTGAACGGGAGAGCCGCAGATTGGGCAGGGTTTGCGGTACTTACCATGAACCGCCATTTCTTTGCGAAACGCCGTAACATGTTCGGGAAATCCCTTACCGCGCTCGCGGCGGAGTCTTTCAATCCAATCTGAGAGAGTTTCACGGGCTGCGTCGTATAGCACTTTCACTTCGCTTTCCCGAAGCTGTTTGGTTAGGCGCACCGGAGACAGGCGCGCGCGATGGAGAATCTCATCAGAGTAGGCATTGCCGATCCCGCTAAAGAGATGAGGATCTGTCAACGCCCGTTTGAGAGTGTGGTTCTCCCGCGTGAGCGTCTCGTGAAACTGGCGAAGATCCGCCGTCAAGACTTCAAGTCCGAGCGGATCGTGCTCTTGCAGCGCATCAACGCCATGAACAAGGTAAATCGACGCGCGCTTCTTTGTGCCGGCTTCGGTCAGTAGCAACGTGCCGGTAGGAAAATCGAATGCTGCCAGACCGTATCTGCGCGTGAGCTTGGCGCCCCGCGGCCTCCAGTGAAATCGTCCCGCGATCATCAAGTGAAAAATAAGAAGTAAATCACTCTCCAGCTCGAAGACAATCCGCTTTCCCAATCGGCGCAAGCGCAGGACTGTCTTGCCTTCGGCCTCAGCAATCGGTGGCTCGAAGGAGCGGACGATGAAGGGACTTACAATGCGGAGTCTATCAATGGACTGTCCAAGGACACGCTCTTCCAGCGCCTCGATATAAACAACAACGTCGGGCAGTTCAGGCATTCCGGCACATCTGTCTCGGGTCTCGCGTCCCGAGTCTGGCGTTTGGGATCGAAAACCCGAAACCCTTAGACTCGAAGACTCGAAACGTCTTTTTATCGTCCTTTGATCCCC
>CAYPHJ010000123.1:0-10361 GCA_964410485.1 uncultured Syntrophobacteraceae bacterium | reverse complement strand
CCGAAACCCTTAGACTCGAAGACTCGAAACGTCTTTTTATCGTCCTTTGATCCCCGTTCTTTCCACCGGCGGTCCCACGTACCGGATGCTGCCCTGGATGGTTCCAGCTGAGGCCGCTCCAATTGCCAACGCGCAGTACACAACTGCGCCAAACAAAATGGTGATTTTACTCTGTCTCATGTACTAGCACCTTTGGAATTGATTTTTGCTTTTAACCCCTAATCAAAGCCATACAACACTGCCGGGTTATCGACAAGGATTTGCTTTCTCGTTTCTTCCTGCGGCGCGAACTCTGCAAGTAGATCGAGGAGATCGCCGTCGTTTGGGGTCTTTCCGGGTCCGAAGTTGTTGGAATGCGGCCAGTCGGTTCCCCAAATCACACGATCCGGCGCAGCGGCAATCAAAGCACGGGCAAAAGGAATGACATCCACAAAGGGCAATCCGAAATAGTCACCGACTCTGGTTTTACAGAGCTTGTCCGCGCCGGTGACTTTGACCCAGAACTTCTTGTCTTTCATTAAGTCGAGCAGCAGTTGAAAAGCCGGTTGCTTAAGGCCATCTCCCGGATTGATTCGCGCCATATGGTCGATGACGACGCGAACCGGCAGTCCCCGAATACGTTCTTCCTGCTCTAGGAGATTTTTAGCATCGATATGAAGGTCGACCGACCAGCCGAATTGTGCGATACGTTCCACTGCCCGATCCAAGATATCGAGCTTGACATTACCTCTCGGGCGGTCGAGCAAATTGAAGCGAACACCACGAATGCCGCCGTCACTTAGTCGTTGCAGCTCGGCAGCGGATGTTTTGTCATCGATTCGCGCGACGCCGAGGAAACGACCGTTGGATTTCTTGATGGCGTCGAGTGTTACGGCGTTGTCCAGGCCGTGGACGCTCGGCTGTACGACGACGCCACGTGACAAGCCGATGACCTCGGTCATATGGAGATAATGTTCCAAAGGCGCGGCGGGCGGCGTATACTGTCGCGTGGCAGCGAAAGGAAACTCTTCAGGCGGACCGAATATGTGAAAGTGGGTGTCGCAGGCATTGGCTGGCGGTACAAAGCTGGGCTTGCGGGCATTTGGGTCGGGCGGCATGCAGTAGCGCATCGACTGTGATCCTCGTGACCGGTAATAGCCCAGGGAAGTTCGTTCGTGCAACTCCCAAGAATACAAATCCGAAACTCGAAACAAATTCAAAATAAAGCAAAACTCAATGTTCGAAACGCGAGGCTTGAACTCCACCGGGGGAGATGCTTGACCTCACGGCTGGAACAGGATTAGAAAACGTGTAAGGGTAATCCCAGGGAGGGTCGCCATGGCCAAATTCATAGTCCACTCGCACGGGCGTCTTCAGGAATGGATCGCAGAGGAAAAGGATTATTTTAGAGCGGAGGGATTGGATTACGAGTTCGTTGTGAAGCCGATCATAACGTGGTCCGCGGGCGTACAGACTGTTGAAACAGCGCCGGTGGACATTCAGCGCGGTGCGTTCGAGTCCATCGAAGACGGGCGTGGATGTAACCTGAGCGCCGCCTGCCACTGGACAGTGAACATGGCCGCGTCGGGTGGTCATGGCAAGATGTGGGGACACGCCTATTCTGTTGCCCCTTCCGGCATCTTTGTGCCGCCGGAATCTCCTATCCGCAAACCGGCCGATTTGGCGCACGTGCCCGTCACGGTTGGCTACCATTCTGGCAGCCATTTTTCGACCCTACAGGGTCTCGAAAAATCCCTAAAACGCGAAGAAATCAAGCTTCATTTCGCCGGCCTGCTGTTGGATCGTTTGGCGCTGCTGGTGGATCGGCAAGTGCCGGCAGCGAGCCTCTTTGGCGCGCCTTTTTATGTCGTAGAACAACTCGGCTTTCGCAAGATCGTCGACACAACGTTCATGATTGGCCATCTGGTGACCGGAGAGGCCGATTTGGCAGACGTCGAGCGCTACTTCAAGGCCTTGCGACGCGCACAACATGACCTCGATTTGGAACCGGAAGCTTACAAGCACTACTTTCTAAAAGAGCTGCCCGACAGATATCATTCAATGGTGGATATCCAGACATTTGGCCCCGGTGAGCGCATCGTCTTCGAACCCTATCCACGGGAGGTCTTTGAACGCACGCGCAACTGGATCGACTCCTGGAACTTGTTCCCGCCCGAACAGGCCGGTACGGCGGGTTATGAAACGGCGGTAGTGTAAGCGGCTGCGCGCACCGCCAGTTTCAGGTCTCGGGTTCCGGGTCTCGGGTTAGAAAAAACGACATTCGCCGAACGAATAAAGCGAGCCGTCCCTCCCTACGAAAGACTGATCATGCTCCATAAGTCTACACGCTGGACACTGGAAATTGGTGCTGGGCTTTCCGATCCCCCTTTGAAAAACTTTGAAAAAGGGGGAGAACTCCCGCACTCCGCTTGTTTCCAGCGGGGTAGATATGGGTAATGACCTACGAAAGAGGAGGGTTTGAACGGAGCGGTTGAACCTTTGAACTAGAACTGCGGCTCTAAGCCGCAGTTCGGTCGATGAGATTAAAGATGGCCCTGGTGAGCGGGCTGTCCGGGTCTGCCATGTGACCTGACATGGAGTAGTGATTGGCACCCGGGACAACAAGGTATTCAGCTTCCAAACCCTGCTCTTTGCAGAGCTGGAAAAAATCCCGTGACATTCGCTGCCACCCTTCGGGTTCGGCTCCACCCACTCCTACCAGCACAGGACAAATGGGACGCGGCGGGTTGAAAAATGGACTATTCTCTTTCGCCAACTCCGGCGTCATCCGAATCTCGGCATTGACGCTCACGCGCATGACCATGTCAAGATCATAAACTCCCGAAGTGGCAACGGCTCCGCTGATAAATCCGGGCGGGAGACCCGCCTTTTCCCAGTTATACGCAAGCGACATGGCAACTAGATGCCCGCCCGCCGAATGACCAGCGATATAGAGTCTCGCAGGATCGCCCACATAACGTGAGATGTTGCGATGAGTCCACGCCACCGCAGAGCGCACCTCGCGTACAATATCGGTTACCGTGACCTGCGGACACAGGTCGTACTCCATGACGGCCACCGTGACGCCATGTTGAGTAAAGAGATCGGCGAAATTGCAGTTGTCCTCCTTGCTACCCCCGCGCCAGTACCCACCATGAACATATAATAAAACCGGCGCCAGCATGCTTCCGGCCGGAAAAATGTCCATCACTTGCCGTGGCGTATCACCGTAAGGAACATCGAGCCACGACCTGAGTGTGGCCCGAACGTTTTGACTTTTTGCTCGACGCTCCGCGGAAAGTTTCGGGTAGTCCGGCACGGACACCTGCGGATTGAATTGAAATTCCAACTCGCTTTCACGGTATTCTTTATAACCAAGCTCACTCATTTTGCCCCCAATAGATAAAAACGAAATCGGAAATTTAGAATATCTCCCGCAAAGGCGCCAAGACGCAAAGAAAACGTTTCGTCAGAATTCCTCGCGGAGCTTTGCCGAAGCAGTCAGAATAACCCGGTTTTTATCCTCCCATCGAACAGACAAATCCTCAATTCCTTCTTTGCGTCTTGGCGGGAGTAAATCTCATAGCTGCGCCTCGCCGTACCGCGTATTGTCGTCCAGGTACCAATAATTGAAATCATTCTCCTCTGCAACAAAGGGGTCCGTGCCCTCCTCCCTGTTGGTAGATGAATTACTTCCGAGCGGCTATTGCGCAAGTTCTTGGTTGGAGTTTATCGTTGTGGTTCTCTGTGGTTGAATTTATTTTTGGTGCGTTGCGCGATGCCCTCTGCGCTTAGCCATTTACCTTGGCGCCTTTGCGCCCCTTCGACTTGCGCTCAGGACATGCTTGGCGGGAGATACTCCCCTCTTCCGCTTTTCTCTACGTACTCGGCGCCTCTGTGGTGAAATATTCCGCCTGGGGTGGTGGCGGAACATTTGAACCTTAAACCTGGAACGCGGAACTGCGCGCGGTACCGCGTGCCTTTGCGGACCCACACTACTTCTGCTAAGCTCCGCGCAGTTATAGAAGGCCCACTACTTTCGTCGCGGCAAACTTGAGATCTGCGCCGGTGGTAAACATGCTCATATCCATTTTAACCACACTACTCTTCTTGTTGATACCATCGCTTGCCGTGAGCCAACCTGAGATGCCTCGCGTCGGCATCCTGGTTCCCGAGATGGGCCGATCACAATCCCAGACCCTCAAGGGACTGCGCGAGGAACTCAAACGTTTGGGTCATCAAGAGCGGAAAACCATCCTTCTCGACATACAGGATACCAAAGGAAACCGTGCCGCCCTGGAACCGGCCGCGATGGAGCTTGTCGGACGTAACGTTGACGCCATCGTCGTTACGGGTACGAGAGCAGCGTGGGTGGCAAAGTCCGCCACTGGCAATAAGATCCCGATTGTCTTTGTCCATCCGGCTGATCCGGTCATATTGGGCTTGGTCAAGAACATGGAAGCATCGGGAGGGAACATAACCGGAGTGGCCGGTCTCGCGGCACAAGCCACCGAAGCGCGGCTAAGCATCCTGAGAGAGATCCTGCCAAACCTTCAGCGGGTACACGTCTTTTATGATTCCAATGACAAATTTTCGCGTGAGAACTTCGCAACAGTGGAAAAGGCCGCGAGCCGGCTCCGCCTCAAAGTTGTGGATCATGGAATCAAATCGCTGGCAGAATTGAAGGCGACCATGGGGGTGCTGGAGAATAGAGACGGTGATGCATTGTTTCATGTGCCGGATGATACGGTGGAGAGCGGCGCTGATTTTATCTTCGATACGGCACGGCAGAAGAAGCTCCCGACCATGTATCATGAGGAAGCGTGGGCGATTAAGGGAGCCCTGGCCGCCTATGGACCTAGCTACTACGAAATGGGCCGGCAGGCCGCCCGCCTCTTGCAAGCTATTGTTAAAGAAGGACGAAAGGCTGAAGCGCTACCTGTAGAACGAGTTAGTAAATTCGAATTAATTCTTAACTATAGAACCGCCAGGTTCATTGGGGTCAATTTTTCCCGAGACATTTTGAAGAAAGCCGATCGGGTCATTCGTTAGTTGAGGTCAAAAAGCGCATATGGAAGTCCTGGCGGACATGATCCGAAACATTCCGGTTTTCTCCGGGCTTTCACGCGAGGACATTGCCAAAATCCTCGGCAAGATGGAAGAGTGTTCGGCTGCCGCCGGCTCAATGATATTTCGCCAGGGCGACAAAGGAGACGCGTTTTACCTCATTCAATCCGGCGCGGTCCAGGTTGTTCTGGAAAGCGGAACCGGAAGGTCCGAAGCGATCGCGGTGCTCGGACCGCAGGACTGGTTCGGCGAAATGGCCCTGCTCTCCGGCGAGCCGCGCTCGGCAACCATCATTGCAGTCAAAGAAACCAATCTGTGGCGGCTCAGCCGCGAAGCCTGGGACGAATTGGTCGATCGGCATCCCACCTGGCTGCTCCAGTTTTGCGCCACGCTCAGTAGACGACTGGCGCGCGCGGATCAGCAATATTCAATCGGGCGCGATGCCTTTAACTCTCTCGCGGAAGAGTTTTACAACTCGCGATCTTTGGAGCAACAAAAGTTTTTTCGGCGCGTCGCTCTCCTAAACCGGATCGATACTCAGGCAGTGGCCACGCTTCTTCAGACCGAGGGGGCGCCGCAATTTCTCGGCGAACTCGAAAAGAGTCAGTTCCCGCTGATCCGCCATTTGGAAGGTGGTAAATACGAGCTTCATCTTTTGTTCCGCGAATTCTTGCGTGAAAAGTTGCTCGCGGTCGAAGGAAAGGAAGCGGCCCAGACTCTTGAGGCTCAGATTGCGGCACGGTACGAAGAGCTTGGTGACTGGGAAGCCGCGATTTACCACTTCAAGGAGATCCAGGACTGGGCGAGCGTATCGCGCATGCTTGTTGCGCAGAACGAGGATCTGCTTAATGGGTCGAGCGCGTTTGTCAAAGATATTTTGGAACGGATCCCGCACGACCACTACCTTGCTGATTCACACTTGGTTCATATTAAGGCGACGACACTCGCCCATTTGGGTGATCTGCTAGCTGCTATCAGAACTTACAGACAGGTCGTGACACAACGAATGGCCGCGATTGCGGGAGCTGAAGCCATTGGGCTCTACCTGAACATGGCGGCCACTTTGGAGCACAGAGGAGAGTACGCTCAGGCGATTAATTGCCTGCGCACGGCTCTAAATCTGGTAGATCAGGAAACTGCAAACTGGGATGGGGCCTCCCAGGAGCATTACAATGGCTCTCCTGCCGCAACCATCCCGGCCATGAAACCGCAAGTGACAGCTCGCTTGCGTAAGATGTTGATGCCCACCGGTGGCTTGCTTCGGGTGTCGTCAAGAGATCGGTGGCTGGGAGGAATCTTGGGTCTCGCCGTGGGCGGCTATCTTTGGTTATGGCAGCCCGACATCGGCTTGGACCCCAATGGAATACGGTTGCTGGGGCTCTTGTCCTTCACGCTGATCTATTGGGTTTTTCGGGTCATGCCCGATTACGGCGTAGCGCTCATTTTCGGTCTTGGTTTGATTCTGGCCGGCTTGGCCTCTCCGCAAACCGTGATGGGAGGCTTTGCCAGCACCACGTGGTTCATGACGTTGGGAGTGCTGGGGCTCGGAGCGGCAATCACCGGCTCTGGTCTCTTTTACCGCCTTTCTCTCCATCTGGTGCGCTTGTTTCCGTTGAACTATTACTGGCAGGTCTTTGCGACGGGCTTGATGGGTGTGGTCGTGATGGCATTGATTCCACAACAAACCGCGCGTACGGCAATTACCAGCCAGATGCTGGTCAATCTCTCGGAAAGCCTTGGTTATAAAACGCCGTCGAAGGCATCCACCGGACTTTTTGCAGCCAGCTTTCTCGGTTTGGGCCAGCTTGGATTTCTTTTTCTCACCGGGTCGACCACAAGTCTCATTGCCTGGGGCTTATTACCTAACGATGTTCGCGCCCAGTTTACCTGGGGCTATTGGTTCATCGCCGCTCTACCGCCGACCCTGGTGGTTATTGCCATCGTTCTAGCAGCCATCATGTTTCTTTACCGGCCCGAATCGCAGCCAAAGATCTCCTACAGCATGGTCCATACTCAACTGGGGGTGCTTGGGCGTCTTTCGTTCAAAGAGTGGATTAGCTTCGCAACGCTTTGCCTCACGCTTGCAGGGTGGCTGACCGCGGGCTATCACGGCATCGACGGCGCCTGGATTTCGCTCATGGCGTTTGCCATTCTCATCAACACGGGTGTCCTGGATTGGGGAATAATGAGAAAAGCAATCGACTGGGAATTACTTATTTACATGGGCGTGACTCTGAGCATTCCTTCCCTTTTGACCCAAGCGAAACTCGACCAGTGGATGATTGAGCTGATGTCTCCGCTGATTGATCCTTTCCTGACGAGCCCTGTTTGGTTCTTCATTATCATTGCCCTGCTGACCTACGCCCTCAAGTTGTTTTTTACGAGCTTTTTGACCGTTGTAACACTGTGCGTGGCGTTGCTTCCGCTGTCTGTCGACATCGGTATGAGCCCCTGGGTGCTTGCCATGATCATTCTCATGGCTTCGGAGGTGTGGTTTTTCCCGTTTCAAATAGACTGGCACACCCTGGCGTACTCGACCTCCGAAAGAAAAGGATTCACCTACCCGCTCATGGCCCGTATCAATCCCTTTTACGCGGTGGCCTACATCATCGCACTGATCGTCGCAATCCCGTATTGGAGATATCTGGGGCTGATGGGATAGAACCGATAGACCGTAGGTTCAAAGTTCAAAGGTTCCAAAGTTCAAGGTAATCGCTGCACCCGGTTCTCTCCGCATCGGCGGGGATTTTCGCTTGCCACGTATTTGCGTTCTTTTCCGTTAAGCTCTGCTTCGCACAACGACTTCACCCTTGCGATCTTCTCCATGTGTTTCGGCAATGCTCAGGGTAGATTCACTGCGTGACCTTGAAGTCCTTTGCGCCTTTGCGGCTTAGCGGGAGAAATTCCGAATTTTCCGCAACGCTGGTGTCGCAGGAAAAGGAGCAAAGTAGGCTGACGCGGCAAGATTGCAGAATATATGTCCCACCGACGTTATTCGCGGTGAATTTTGCAGAGAGAACTTCGAACATCGAACCTGGAACGTCGAACTTATTCCGGGGTTTCATTACCGGCGGCGGTGGAGAATCATAGGCAAGCCATTTTTGGGCCGCGTGTTGAACGCGTAACAAACCTTGAATGTATGGTCTGGCGCGTGAGTCAGGCGATACTCTTGCCAGATCGTTGCGAGATTGATTTTCATCTGCATCATCGCAAACGCATTCCCGATACAGATGCGCGGCCCGGTGGAAAACGGTAAGTAAGCATACCTATCAATTTCCTGGCCGGTCTCAGGATCGAAACGTTCCGGCCGAAACCTCAACGGCTCAGGAAAATAAGCTTCATTCCGATGTAATACCCACGGAGATAAAAGAATCAGGCGTCCTTTCGGCAATGTGTAGCCCTTCAGCTCTACTTTGGAGGCCGTTTGTCGCGAAAGAACCGTGGTCACTGGTAGCAGCCGCATACATTCCTTTATGACCATCTCCAAATATTTGAATTGACCCACCGTTTCCAACGAGACCGGCTCACGGCCTAAGATCATGCTCAGCTCTGCTTCAATACGGTCCCTCACTTCTGGATGCTCTGACACAAGGTAAAGCGTGAAGGCCAGCGTGTGGGCGACAACCTCATAGCCGGCGGCGAAAAGATTCATGACTTCTGTGCGAACCTGGTGGTCTGTGAGCAAACCTGTGGTGTCCAGCCTTTGCGCTTCAATCAGTATTGAGAGCACATCGTCATGAGCTTGGCCCTCCTCCTTACGCTCAGCAATCATCGGCGCTAACCACGACTCGATGGTTGCTATCTGTTGTTTCATTTCGCGATTGCCAGGCGTCGGCAGCCATCCGGGAAAGGGCCAAGAGGATATACGCCTGTAGAAAAGCTCGATAAATCGGACGATCGCCCGTGCCGCCGCATCCCCGCGCATATCTTTGCCGAAGAGAGCCCGCGTGGTAATCCCCAACGTCAGATCCATCATGGCGGCCGGCACTTCGATGCGCTGGCCGTCGCGCCACCCGGCCACCATCTCACGACTGTAATCAACCATGATCTGGGCGTAGTTGTTGATGCGGCGGGCGTGAAACGCAGGCTGCATAACCTTACGTAGAACCTGCCACAGCTCTCCATCGGCCGTGAAGAGATTTTCAATGCCCATCCCTTTCGCCGCATATTTGACGTTGAACGGCTTATGAAATACGGAAGCCTGCTTAACCAGTACCTCACGTACGAGGTCGGGTTCGTTGACAAAATAGCCATAAAGAGGCCCGAACAAAGGAATGCGCAGAAAACTTCCTTGTTGCGCGATATTCTCCATGTAACCAATCATATCGGCTTTCATCGCCTTGACGTGGCTCTTGTGAAAACCAGACGGCAGTTTGGCGATTCCGATTGCTTCGATAGATCTGCCTGCCGTTTGCTTCACGTATTCGCTCACATCGGCCAATGAGGCCAGAGCCAACAGCGGCGTAACGAGCGCGCCCAACAATGCAGTGTAAGTGGCTTTCAAGAGAATGAACGCCTGGCTGCTAAGCGTTTCTACGCGGAGGACGTAAAGCAAACCGAGCAATACGAAGCCCCCAGCGAGTGCCGAAGCAACTCCGATAGCTGCAGCGCGGGCCCACTGCCCGTGCGGCAGCCAGGCCAGCCACCAGAAATCAGAGCGCCGCCAATTAACGGCCGATTGCTCCCCCTGCTCCACGAGCTTCCACACGATCGGTACGACCACGAAACAAGTGAGAAATGGCAGCAGGAAGGAAGTTGCGAGCACGTCGGCGATGATTTCGCCATCGGCGCCCCACACGCTCACAAATGGGCGACCGCTATAAACGTACCAGGCGATGGACCCATTTAAGACAAAGTTAATGATCGCGGGCGCGAGGATGAAACTCCGCCTGAGCAAACGCCGGTGCTCTTGCGCCAGAACCATACCCCATCAATACTCCGCCCCCGAAACGGGCGCAAAAGCCAAAATGATTCTCGCGCCAAGAGCACCAAGCATACCAAGAAGATGCGACTTAATGGGCGCCGTGCGCCCAGTAAAAATACTCTGGGTTGGTTAGACTTTGCGCCCTTTGCGTTCTTTGCGCGAAATATTCCCCCCGTTTAGGACTATTCTGGTGCCGAAGCGCATTATCAAAAAAGCGAAAACACAGACCACTATCGGGGCCAACCGATATGGGCTGATATGCAAAGGCTTTAAAAACTCCTCAAGGAGCACCTCGCCGGGATGCACAGCACTGTCGCCTCCCCTATGAGTGATAGTCGGTGATTTCAACCTCGTAAGCATCGCCATCCTTCCAGACAAAACAGATTCGCCA
>CAYPHJ010000122.1:0-13509 GCA_964410485.1 uncultured Syntrophobacteraceae bacterium | reverse complement strand
AGTCGCCTAGACGGAAGACTCTCGGACGGGGGTTCGATTCCCCCCGCCTCCACCAAATTTCTGCTGCGCAAAAATTTAGAGCATTCGAGCATTGGAATTGGATCAATGGGAATGCGAGAATGCCGTCCACTGTTCCACTGGTCTATTTTCAGGTTCTTTCGTCGGGCGCAGTAAAGATTTGCCGCCTCTCGTCCTAAAACTCACGTTTCTCTGCGCCATTACTCAGCGCTGTCAGCATCTTGGAGATAACTTCCAGCTCCGCTTTCAGTTCCGCCCAAGTCTCTTCTGCGATCAGTTTCTCTCGTTTGCAGAGCTCCAGTAGCGGTACGCACTCAAAGACGGATCCACGGGCGACCCCGCAACGTCCCTCCCCACGACCGGTTGAGCTATTCCGTCGCGCGTAATAGACTAGCCGGTGTGATCCGCTTCTTTCGCTCGAAGGAAACAGAGGACCTGTTCGCCGACCTAGATGTGCCTCGGTTTCGAGCCTTTGAGAGAATCGCGCGGAGAAAAGCTGCTGTATCTCCACCGCGCTCGAACCCTGCGGGATCTCTTAGTTCCCCCTGGCAATCGCTTGGAAGCGTTAAAAGGGGATCGCAAGGGCCAGTATAGTATTCGGATCAACGATCGATGGCGGATCTGTTTCCTCTGCAGAACCGGCGATGCGTATGAGGTCGAGATTGTGGACTATCATTGATCAACTTGTCTCGTTGCTCCAGGTTCTGGACTGTGAGGGCGATTTGCTGGTGCGCGCAAAGCGCGCTTGAGAAAAAGGATCGGAACGCTCAGCGGATGCGGCAAGGAAGAGGTTTTATCGGACCGCTACACTCCCGTTCTGGGGTATGGGTGGCTACTTTGCGTCGGAAGCAGTGGCCAATTTGGACCGGAATACGCAACGCGACCCCATCCCGTTGGGCAACACCCCGGACAAGAGCTGACCCCCAAGCCGAGGCGAATTTCGGAGAACTAGGAGGATTGACTAGGGCCGAGACCCTCAATGACGAGCTGGCGCAGCGTTTCTTTGTCGCCGCGCCGCCCCGGTCCCGTTTCCTCTGTTGCAGGTCGACTAGAGGGTTATTTCTTTTTTCGGCGAAGCAGATACTCCGACGGAGTGAGGATCAAAACGCCCTCGACTGTCTTCCCCAAATATCTGCCGAAATGCGTGATATCACCGGTGATGAGGTAGGATGCTTTCGCCTCGATGGCGCCCAAGAGAATAGGTCGGTCCTTTTGCGGTAGATTGACCCCAAGCCGCCGCTCTATCGCGCTGGTCGTTAGGACTTCCATCGTTCCTATCAGCTTCTCCAGTTCCTCTCGTTGCTTTGGAGTGTCGAGGTTACGGCGGGCTTCCTCGATAGCATAGGATGAGGTCACAAGCTTGACCTCTTTGAGTCCCCATAACTCGCGAACGCGGGCATCCGATCGGTAGGCCGCGGAAAAGAGAACGTTTGCATCCAGGAAAACCCGCTCCAACTATTTCACCCCGGCGGGTTTCCGGTGAGGAATCGTGGCAGGGTCGAGGCCCATCTTGCGGACTTCCTCTGCCGCGCGGGCATAATCCGTTTTGTCAATGGCGTTGGAGAGAAGAAACTCCGCACGGCGCGCAGGAGTATAGATCTCAATGGGCAGAGCGACGGCGGGCCGGATGAGCACTCCGTCTTCCCTTTCTTCCGCCACTACGAGGGATCCCTCCTCGATTCCAAAGCGTCGACGTAACTTAGCGGGGAGCACGATTGTCCCCCGCTTTCCTACCTTGCTCACTTCCGATTCCATAAAAACCAGCACCTCGTCTGTAATTCTGAATATCAGACTAACAGACAATGGACCAAGAAATCAATTCGCGTTACGGAGCAGATGATATTCACCACGATGGTTTGGAGATCCCGCGACAACTGGGGAGTGCAAGCGCGACGATCTCGCTGAAGTCGAGGTCAAATGTCACCACCACACGGGACTCGGCAATCGCTTTTTCGAAAACTCCACCATTAGGCAACCGCTGAAGTCCTTCGTCTCGCAGATGGATTGCGTCATGGCCTTGCGCGTATTCCTAACGGAAGTGGATTTCTTCTTGGGTCAGCCAAGCCGCGTTTTCCACCGCTCGTTGGATATCTTCTTTTTCTAAGTCGGGATAGCCGTGACGATGATGTGGCCGCGGGATGTTCTCGAGATAGGTACATCGTGTTCAGTGCCGACGGCGCCGATCGCCTGGCCTGACATCCAAATCCGCAGTCCACGAATTTTCCCCAGATCGGTTCCCTGCTTTTGCGCACGGGTCCATGGGCCGTCCTGGTAGGTTTCGATCGTAGCTGCACAACGTGCTCGTCAGACCGAATGGTCATGCGACCAAAAAAAATCGAGACCCGCAGACGACTCTAGGTCAACACACCTGGTACTAAGATTTATCAAAGTTGTTCCGAGGTTTTTTTTGTCGCTAACTCTCAACAAAAGACTTGACCCCACGCCCTTGAGATTTAACCCGGCGCGCTTGGCATCGATCAAATACCGAACGTTCCCGTGCGCACCCTAATCCAATCTAGAGCTTTAAGGTTGGGCAGATTGATCCGAACGTGCGGCCCGCAGCTAGCTCGTCCTCAACGGCTGGCGGCACGGTAACCGTAGTGACCAGCTTTGGAAGAACATCCAGCAAACCGAGCTGATGCAGATACCGCAGGGGAGAGGTGTTGCAGATGATCTCAGGCAAGGCGGCGCTCTTGCTGAAGCTCTTCTTCGGTCAACTTGAAGGTATCCACGCCGTAATCCCCGAGCTTCGTCAAAAACAACGTTCTCGGAATACCCGCAAGCTTCGCTGCTGCGCCCGACGAGATTCGACCGAGCTCATAGAGCTTTACGGCGGCGGCCAGGCGAATTTCAGCCCCGAGTTCATCGGGCTTGACCTTTAAAGCCACCAGCGCTTCGTCCGGGATGGACAATATGATGTCGCTCATAACCGTTCTCCTCCCGTGTATTTTGCCCGATTCCCGAGTCATTGTCATACTCGCTTTAACGCCACCGTTTTCTAGAACGCCACTCGCGAAAAACCCATCCTGTCTCTTTTCCCGGCCTCCGACGCGAACCATATTCAAATCAATATAGGCCACACACCGATGCAGGTGCTCATCGGCTTCCATGGCCGTGGCGTGATAACGGTCCTCCCAAAACGCGCCGTGTCGATTCTTCCGCTGATTGGTTCCCGAAGTGCAAAGCCTCTTCTGACGTCCGATACGGCTGGAACGAAGCGTCCTACGGACGGCATCGCCGGCCAAATCAGGATAGCCGGCTATCCCGAGTAACGGCCTCTGAGGCCGTGTAACGAGGGGCTGGAACGATTGGAACTGGGCCGCGTCATTGGGCAATAACGTCCGCACCGGTGTCCTTCACTAAAAGGTGGACGAGGTTGGATGTAACCATATAGTCAAGCACACACAGACCGAAGCGCTTCTTGGCTTCAAAAACCCAGTGCAAATAACGAACGCCGATCGCGTGCAAACTTCACTTAGAGGCCGCTTTTCAGCGTAAAAACTGGCCTTCTAAGCGCTTTAACGATGCTTTTTATGTCACCTTACAACAGGAAATCAATGACTTGCGGCAGTCCGACCCGGACCCGGGGCTCTAAAGACTTTTACGATGGTATTTTTTCGCGCTTGACTATACGATAGATTTCATCCAGTGACTTACCGCGCCAAAACCGCTTGATTTCTTTTACGGAGTCTCCTTCTCCGCGTTCAAACGCGACGAGAAACGAGTAGCTTTTGCCAGCCCCATCTTTTTCACTAAGGTTTCCCAGCCTTCGCGGATCAGAGCTTCTTCGACTTTTCTGGCGGGTTTGCTCATAGCTACCATCCTACCTTTGCGATGAAATCTTCCGGATTCATAACTTCTAAGCTACGGTGTTCGTCCTGAATATTAACAGAAAGCGTCGCCTTCTTGAACTTCTTCGTGACGCCATCGTCGCAGGACAGGAAATACTGGGCGTTACCCAGCAAGGCACTAGCGCAGTGGAGCGCATCACGCGGAGCTTTGAACTTTTGAACAGCTGTTGTCCAGTCACTGGTGGAACCGAGCATAGCGGTGGAACGGCTGGAACAACAGGAACGTTTGTGATACGGATGCCTTTTATGTGATGTTATCTTGTTAAATCAAGAAGTTGCAGTGGTACAAATTAACAGTAAAGGTGAAGACGGTAAATCGGCTTTAACCAGTTCGGTCAAAGACGACCGTATTCACGCCGAGGTAGTAGCCGGTTCTTGGTTGTGGATCATGATTGTGGGCCGAGGGTTTGCTTTGGGAATTGGAAGTTCTTGCTCTTTCAGTAAATGGATGTGTTCCTCCATACCCCACTTCGCTTTATAGAGGCAGTCTTCAATAGAATGACCGATTCCCGTGAACCCTTCGAGGTCGGGGGAATAAAAGCCAAAGAACGTCGGATCGTCAGTCGCTTCAATCACAAGCGAGTATTTCAAATCGATCATACGGATAACCCTCTATTTCACGCCTGCTGCCTTGAGGATGGCATTGCATGTGCCCGTTGGCACTTCCTTTGATCCATGATAGTCGACTCGGACTAGCCTGTCCACACCAGGTTTACCGTAGTAGCGGATAGACCCTTTCTCCTTGATGATTTTGAATCCATTCTTCTCTAACAACCTTACAAGCTCGCTGAATTTCATCTTCGGCTCAGGTAGATCAAGTAAACCTACGCTTTGATTTTGCGGATCTTATGTTACGTCGAGGTCTTACCGCAAGCGACGGATGGGGAACTGAATTCGAGATGCGCATCGCGGCGCATTCTCGATCAGAGTAGACAAATGCCGAGACTGTTCGCATCGAATAGCAAAATACAACACGCGCCCCAATCCCGTCTCGCGAGGCCGCCCTCTGGAGCCTCTCTGTTTTTACCCCCTTAAAGCTTTGAACACAGGGCTCTCACGGCTCGTTGCGTATTCCGGTCCAAATTGGCCACTGATTCCGACGCAAAGACACGTCACCCATTCCGGGGCAAAGTAGCCACCGTTGCGGAGCAAATTGGCCACCCCCCGGATGGGTGGGTTTAACCGGCAGTTTGTAAGCGACGCTGGGTAACCGGCCTGCTAGAATTCGCTCCTTTGACAACAGGAGGAATTCGATGGCCAACGTGAGGTTATCCATGCGCAAAATCAAAGAAGCTCTACGTCTCAGTGCTCAATGCGGGCTTAGCCGCCGTCAGGTGGCCCACAGTTTAAAGATCAGCCGCGCCACTGTCGCCAATTATCTTAAGCGGGCGCAAAAAGCAGGGATTTCTTGGCCGGGGGGTGTGAGGATCTCACCGACCAGGAGCTCGAGCAAAGGCTTTTCCCACTTGAGGAAATTCTGTCGGCACAGGCCCGCCCCGCTTCCCGACTTTGACTACATCTACCGCGAGCTTAAGACCCATAAGAAACTGAACCTCACGTTGGACTGTCTTTGGCGGGAGTACAAAGAGCAATATCCCGACGGCTATCAGTACTCGCAGTTCTGTGATCTGTATCGGCGCTTCAGAAATAAACTCGATTACTCGATGCGCCAGGACCACCGAGGTGGAGAGAAGCTCTTTGTCGATTATACCGAGGGGCTAAAGCTGCTTGATTCCGCTGGCAAGCCACCGAGCTTTTTGTGCTCCGCAGAAGCACATTGTGAGATTAGCTTGAGAACAAGAAGGTCTCGAGAGAGAGGTGAAGATGCGGAATCAAAAGTCGGGATTAGTACTCGCGATCGATCCACGCTTGCGCCATGTTCAAAGCCGCCGCGGTAGCTTCCGCCTCCGTCTTGTAGCGTTTTGGAAAGCGGACAAACGCAAACTTACGGCGCGGGGATTTGTGATTCCAGCTTATATCGGCTTGGGGCACCCAGCTATTGGTAGCGGTATCGAAGCTTGGAAAAGCCATGATCACATGGTCTCCGTACAACCGCCTCGACATAGGTAACTCCTTTTGTAAGTGGGCTCTTTTTTAACGCCTGTGTAGGAGCAACAATTAAAGAAATCCACGACTCGAAAAACGACCCAGCTCGGCGCACAATCGAACCGTCGCGAGGGTTTATATCAAACGTTATATACCGATGCAAGAGCGATGAATGCCTGCGGACGGGAGCCGTGACACCTCCACACTACGGCGCGCTATTCGGCGGTGGGTTCCAGCTGCGGCATCTTCGTTCTTGGAAGTGTGGGGTCGCGCATTAGCAGGCAGCGCAACACGGTGACGAAGGAACAAATAGTCAGGTCTACTACGATTACGGTAAAGGAGCAGCCAACGGCGCCCTTCTCCACGGGCGCCGCCAATCGTCTTTCACCTTTGAACCGGACTGGCGTGTTCGTCCGTGGCCGCCAAAGAACAAGCATGAAGATACTACGACTGACGAGGAACTCGGGTTGGAACCCGAGCGGTTTGGCAGGCTTACTGCCCTCCCTCCGCACTGGGCGATAAGGTTTCGTGCGTGACCGGGTCAGATTGACTTAAGGGACACCTCCAATATAGTACCGTACATTCAAGACCCGATCCGCAAGGTTGATGGGGTGAGCGGCCCAGTCGATATAGAAGCCGGCACCGGCGCAGAGTTCACTTGAGATCTCCGCTTGGGTGATTCTCTGGAAGGGCCAACCGGCCTGAGATCATCGCGCGATTGATGAAGCGCTCCACTAAGTAACAAACTTTCGACAGGAGTTAAAAGATGAAACGGTCAAGCCGCGGTCGCTTGTTACTCACCGTGTTAACAATGGCGGTTGCGTTGCTCGTCACAACCGAGTCGGTGCAAGCACAAGAGTTTTACAAAGGCAGCCGGTTATCGATTATCGTGTCGTATGTACCCGGCGGCGGCTACGATATGTACTCCCGCCTGCTTGCCCGGCACTTGTCCAGGTATATTCCAGGGAATCCGAGCATCATTGTTCAAAACATGTCCCCTGTTCTTTTCCCCCGGATTAATCCCACCAGTAGTAAAAACTCAACGTACCCAATGCTCGGCAGGGCGCGAGAGGAATTCGTCGATCGCTATACCGTCGCCACCCACGAGCAGCGTGCGCTTGGGTTTGAACGCCGCGGAAAAGGCCGCGATGCCGGGCAAGGACTCGCTCGCACGGCCGCTTTTAACTTCGATCGCCGTGAGCACGCGGCCGGCCCGCACGACGAAGTCCACCTCGCGGTTGCGCTCGCGCCAGTAGAACACCTCGCACACACCGCCGATTGCCGCATTCGCCAGATGGGCACCCACTGCCGATTCCACTAAGCGGCCCCAAAATTCGTGGTCCGCGCGCGCCTCCTCCAGCGCGTGGCCGGCCTGCGCGTTCATGAGCGCCGTATTGAACACCTGAAATTTTGGGCTTGAAGCGCGGCTGCGCGCCGTCTGGCCCGCGTATTTGGGTAGTCCTGACAACATTCCGGCGGCGGCGAGCAAGTCGAGATAATGCGCAAGCGTGGTGGTATTGCCGGCATCCTGCAGCTGGCCGAGCATCTTGGTATAGGAGAGCACCTGCCCAGAGTAGCGGCAGCCAAGCTCGAACAGGCGCCTGAGCAGCGCCGGCTTGTCCACGCGGGCGAGCAGGAGCACGTCGCGCGCGATGGTGGTCTCGATCAGGGCATCCCGGATGTATCGCGCCCAGCGTTCGTGTTCCGTGATCAGCGGCGCCGCTCCCGGGTAGCCACCAAAGTAGATGAATTGGTCAAGCGAGAAATCGAAAGCGGCCCTCATCTCGGCCAGCGACCAGTGCGGCAAGTGCAGAATCTCGAAACGGCCCGCAAGACTCTCGGAGAGACCCCGCTGGATGAGCAGCGGCGCGGAGCCTAGGAGAATGACCTTGAGCCCGCGTTTGCTGCGCGAGTCCTCGTCCCACAAACGCTTTACCGACCCAGCCCAGCCGGCGGCCTTCTGCACCTCGTCGATGACGAGGATCGCACCCCGGCGGCCAAGCGAGAGACGCGCCGCCTCCCACTGTTGGGCGATCCACTCCGGTCCGCGCAGCGTCGGCTCGTCGGCGCTGGCGAATACGACCGGCACCCCGGCGCCGTCGATTACTTGCTGCACCAGAGTGGTCTTGCCAACCTGCCGCGGTCCGGCCACCACCTGAATAAACCGGCGCGGTTCGCGGAGGCGACGGCGCAGGACCTCGGCCTGGGGCCGCGTGTATTCCCATTTACTCATAGCGTTGAGTAATTTTACTCAATGTGTTGAGTAAATTGCAACCCGCGTGTGAAAAGGTCCGTCAACCATTCAGGGGCGTGATTCAGGGTCGTTCACGTTTGTAATCACGGCGCCGGGTCAGACCAAGCTATCCATTCAATACCTCCGGCACAAATCGCAAACTCCTGACCCGCGATCGATCCGACCGAGTCGCTTGAATACTTCGAGCACAGTTATCCGATTAGCGGTTGAACGATTGTAACGTTTGGAACTAAAGGTCGGTGCGTGATGTGCCAGATATAACCCGGCAGAAAGTAGCGGTTCGCTCGCGGCATCGTTTCCTTGGAGGTACTTTTTGCCCCCAAAAATCGGCCTCGAAGCTCTTAAACAATGCCTTTTATTCCATCTTGTGTTGTTAAATCAAGAACTTGCTTCGCTCCGACCCCGCAAATGCACAGGACTCCGCGCTGTCACGACTCAGTTCACAGTGTTTTGAGAAAATCGTGCAATGTCCATGCGCGTACCCCGGGAGCGACTGCGCGGGTTTCAGCTGGAGCCTTCGGTGACTGATAAACGAGATGCAGTTCCGCTTGCGCGCGCCGGCGATGCTTTCGCAGCGCCTCTGCCAGACGCTGCATCGGGACCGCATCGAACGGTGTAACGGTGCGCGCCGCTTTGCATTCGACCAGGGACACCGCTCCACTTGGACCGGGCACAAGAAAATCCACTTCGAGCCCTTGTTCATCACGAAAATAATAGATCTCGGGCCTTTTGCCCGTTCCGGACTGGGCTTTTGCGATCTCCGACGCGATGAAGCCCTCGAATAAAGCACCGTGAAAAGGCGATCTCGCCAGCTCAGCCAGCGAATCGATGCCCAACAGATGACACGCAAGCCCCGAGTCAGCAACATACACCTTCGGCGACTTGATCAACCGTTTGCCGAGATTTTCGTAGAATGGCGGGATGATCAGGACCTGTGCGGTAGTTTCCAGCACACTCAGCCACTGACCGACCGTTGGCACGCTGATGCCCAGCGGGGCCGCCAAATCCGTTTTATTCAACACCTGACCATGGCGGCTTGCCACCAGAGCGAGAAATCGGCGAAACGTTGCGAGGTCCTTCACCGCCGTCACTGTGCGAACATCACGCTCGAGGTAGGTCTGAATATACGAGCTAAACCACAATCGTGCGCTTTGCGGTCTCGCCACGGCTTCGGGATAACCACCCCGTAACAGCGTCACCTTAGGCGTCTCGCGCGTCGAAAACGGCAACAGGTGAAGAACCCGCCGCACGCCCCGCCATCGACTCCGTCACACCCTGCATCAGCGAAGCTTCCTGCGAGCCCGTTAACAACCATTGTCCGACCCGACGCGACTGCCGATCAATGCGCGAGCGCACGTACGCGACTACCTCGGGAACATTCTGGACCTCGTCCAGAATCGCCGGGGTTTTCACCGCATCGAGAAAGCCGTGCGGATCGGCTCTGAAACGCGCAATCGCATCTGGGTCTTCGAGCAGGAAATAACTCGCCTTGGGGAAAAGATGTCGCAGTAGCCAGGTCTTACCCGCACGGCGGGGGCCGGTCAGGACGAGTGCTGGAAAAGAGCGCACAGCCCTCATGATTTGAGCTTCCAGCTTTCGCGGAATGTATCTCACGGGTGAGGATTTTAAAATATAACTTTAGGATTCTCAAATCGCTCGTTGTGTTTCTGTGCCGTGCCCCCGGCGATCAGCTGCATGCTTTGGGCAATAACGTCGGCACCGGTGTCCTTCACCAAGAGATGGTTGGAAGTAACCATATGCCCTCTTGACCTGCCTGCTAATGGGCGACGCCGAGGAGGGGCCACACTAAGACGAGTTTCTGAGAACTAGGAGGATTGGGTGGGACCGAGACCTTCAATAACGACCTGGCGCAGCGTTTCTTTGTCGCCGAACCGCTTGATCGCGTCCAAAATCTCTATGCCGGCCAATCTTCCGTCGGCGTCATAGTCGGCGGCAATGCCCTCGCCCAAGTGTTTTGTAGTTACAGTGGTCTCGCGAAATGTAATGCTCAAGGCATCCACTTCTGCATCATAACTGATTTTCATTGGAACCCCTCATGAGTAGTAAGTATAAACGGTTACCACTACAATTTCATCAGTTTCTTCGACAAAGATAGGCCGTACCTCCTTGGTCGCATAGAGTTTGTTGTTCCATTCTCTATTGAATGGAAGTCCGGCGGCACTCCATACGGCCTACTTCTGCAGGCGTCCATAGACCGCCGCGGATTGCGTCTTCCACCTCGGCAACTGTAAATCCTCGCCGGGTGACATAATTCAATGCATGTTGAGAAAGCCTGATCGGTTTCATCAAAAAAGCAGATATCTCAATAAAGGCATGACCGGCCTTGTATCACGGCTACTGTCTTGCGAGCAACGGAACCTTTTTACTGCAGGCTAGATCCCCGTCGAATCCTTCTAGACGGACATGTACGGTTGGGCGAGCCTTTTACGCCTTGATCTTGGGTGCGGCAAGACTCGTTTGCTTTCAGTCTCGTCGCTGCGCTGAACTGGGTCAACCGGTGGAATGTTTCGCGGTTTGTTTTCTTCCCTTGAACCTTTGAACTTTTGAACTGCCGATAGGCACGGCTGGAACGGAGCGAAGTGGTTGAACGTCTGGAACAACTGGAACGGGCTTCCATATTCCATAGCCCGGACCATATTCAAATCAATATAGATCACACAGCGATGCAGGTGCTCGTCGGCTTCAATAGCCGTGGCATGATATCGGTCTTCCCAAAACGCGCCGTGTCGGTCCTTGCGCCCGTTGTACGAACCATTGAGCGGTTTACTCGCTCATGTTTTGAAGGAGCGTCAGCGACATTGAACATTTGAACTTTTGAACCTTTGAACTGCCGCTGTCGTTGCGGCGTGACGGTTTGCGCGCGGCATCGTTTTCTTTAATGGAAACACCTTGCTTGCGAGACACTTGGCGGAGGAATACTATGATTCAGAAGATTGAGATTAGGTGCCGCGTGTGGTGGAGGATTTCGTTGCGTGCCTGAGATTAGCCGTTTTTTAGGGATTGTCATCGCGATGTTTTATCGGGAGCATGCGGCCTCCACACTTCCACGCTTTTTACAGCGGCTACAGCATCACCAAAGTGGCGCCGTAACTGGAACATTTCCGAGGCGGGCCTTGGCACACGTGCAGGAATGGCGGGAGCTTCACCGATCCGAGCTTTTAGAGGATTGGCGACTTGCTGGCGAGCGCAAACTGATGAACAAAATAGTTCCGTTGGAGTAACCTATGCAGTATGAACTCATCGAGGCGAAATACGTTAAGAACTTTATTATTTGGGTGAAGTTTGACGACGGGGTCCAGGGAGAAATCGATTTTAAGCCTGAACTGTATGGGCCCGTCTTTGAACCGTTATTAGACCAAAATGAATTTCGAAAATTCTCCGTCCACCCTCAGTTTCGCACGCTAGTATGGGAGAGCGGCGCTGATGTTGCTCCAGAATTTCTTTACGAAAAGGCGAAAAGCTGTGGGTCTGCACAAGAAAACTCACGGCCATAATGAGCGCGCCGCGGTGCTTGAAGGTCTGAACGGTTTGAACAATTCGATAGATTCAGTCCAGGCTCGCTCTTTGAACTTTGGAGCAAAAAATCAGTTTCAAACGTCCTGAACAGAGCGAAGCGGTTATCTCCATAATACTGTCTCGCTCAATTGGTCAGAGCGCTCGTGATGTCCGATCGTAAATGCCTTCCGACCGTTTCCCGCTTCCAAAACTCCAGGGGGCACCCGCCAAGGTTTGCGGCCTCGCCTTTTTTTGCGGGCTCTCTATGTGCGTTTGCAATTGCTGCACTGACGGCGTCGAGGTCCAAAGCGGTAAATTTTCCCTCTGCAACACAGAGATTTCGCGTGCAACGAATTCATGCACGCGAACTAGCCACAAATCAGGAATCAAAGTATGGAAAAACACGAGAGAATTCCGTCTAGCTTTCAACCAAATTCTGTTGTTTGAACCGAACTTTGAACCTTGAACTTGGAACGGCCGTTTATCCGGAACGCCTAGAACGAAGCTCGGCGACCGAACGAGTGGAACGATTGGAACGTCTGAAACTTCTGGAACGAGGCCGACCGGGAATGTCCCTGCTCGATCAGGATCGATTAGCGCTGAGAAAATCGCGCACGGTAGCTTCATCGTGCAGTCGCCAGATCCTGACGATAACTTTTTCCATTTTCAGCGGCGGTTGCGCCATTGGCGTAGGCCGCGAGCCGCAGAGCCTTTTTCTCTAGCTCTTCCCGCGTCAGCGCGTTGTCGGGATCACCTTTGGGTGAAGTCACGTGTTTTTCGAATTGTCGTCCCTCGTGCGTCTGGACCGTCACCCACCCCATCCAGCGTTTGGGATAGGCCGCGTCAACCTTCGGGTCGAGCGCCATCTTCACCTTGTCATGCAACGCCCGCAGCTTCGGGTTGCGTAGCGCCTCCTCAGTGAAATCGGCCAGTCCCGCCCGGCCGTAATTGGCGATCAGCGCCAGCACGAAGCCCATCGAGAACTTCGACTGGTGAATCGTCCGCGGATCGGTCACCGGTCCCAGCACGTCGATCGCGGCCTGATGCACATGCGCGGTCACCGACTTGATGTCGTCGACCTTAAGCTTGTGATCGCGCATCAGCTCCAGCAGCGCATCCGCCGCCGGATGCGTGTGACGGCACGAGGCGTGATACTTGAGTGACGTTTCTAACAAAGCCCAGCGCGACCCGAGGCCGTCGGTCAACTTGCGCGGATCAGCATCGGAGGACATGGCCGCCGCCATGCCCTGCTCGCCCTCCAGGATGCGCCGTGCGCCAGTGAACCCGTCACGCGCAATGTAGGCCGCAAACAACCCGGCGGCGGCAGCTTTCCCGGTATGCAATTGCTTTGAGTCGGCAGCGTCCCGTAAGAATTCCCATAGCCCGGCCGCCTGCGTGCCCGCCGTGCCGGTGGTATGAAAAACCTTGTAGTGCGAGCGGCCCAGAAACTCCCCAACGCGAATGCCCGCTTCATATCCGGCGACGGCTGCTGCGATGAATTCTTTACCTGAAGCGCCGGTCTGCTGCGCTGTCGCCAGCACCGCCGGAAAAACAACTGCACCGGGATGCAGCACCGCCCCGTTGTGGATGTCGTCCTGCTCCACCACATGAGACGCCGCGCCGTTTATTAACGCAGCGAACACGGGTGACGTGCGCATGCGCGACGTCAGGACCTCAGATGGCCCGCTCACCGGTCCCATCTGTGAGGTAAATTGTTCCAGCACCTGCACCGGTCGCGCGCCTTTCCCGGCAAGCGCCGAAGCAAACCAGTGATGGCCAAGCTCTCTGATCGAGAGCTTCTGAGTCGACTTCCTCAGGGGGGCA
>CAYPHJ010000121.1:0-13514 GCA_964410485.1 uncultured Syntrophobacteraceae bacterium | reverse complement strand
CCGTTCGCCCTGAGGTTCTCGAAGGGTGAACGGAGAGTTTTTCAGCAGCCTGCTAAGATGACTGCACGCCGCACGCTTCGGATCTGCGGTTAAACATTCGCATACATCGGCTTTCGATCGCGCAACGCGAGCCAGCCGCGAACCACCCTGTAGATGGCCCACACACCAGCCCCGAACCAAACACCCAGTGCAAGGGGAATGCCCAGAATGGTGATGAATAGAACCCCGCCGATCACGCACCACAGTAGCGCAAACCAGAACGTGCGAATCTGCCAGCGAAAATGTGACTCGAGGAAAGTCCCGCGGGCCTCTCCCCGTTTTACATAGTTGATGATGACGGCAATAATCGAAGGCACACCAAAAACAAAGGCGCCGATAATGCTCGCGGCGGTCGTGACGCCGATTAAAAGACTCAGGGCGTGCAAGGCGTACACTACGTGTGTAATGCTCACGAGGGAAGGAGAAGGTTCGGCGGCTACTACGGTGACCTCGGACATATTGCTACTATCCTGAACAACCGCCGCCTTTGCGTCAAGTCCATGGCTTGCATGTAGACGAAAAACCCGTTCCAATCCTCAAGCCGTTCCAGTCGTTCCATTCGTTGAACGAAGCGCAGCAATCGAATGGAACGAAGCGTGCGTGTGGACACCCAAATGAAACACCGGATATACTGATCGAGCCTATTTTGGTCGCGGCAACGCTTGGCAGGAACATTCGGGAGCAATGTAAAACCTGGAAAAATGGTTCTCGGTGCCTCTCCGGCAGGGTAAAAGGCACTGCGGCCCAGCAAAGCCGAAAAACTGATGCTCGACGCCGTCATCGCCGTAATCACCAACGGGGGAAAAGTCCTTCTCATTCAAAGGGCAGCGCACATCCGCGGCGGCGGCCACTGGGCGCCAGTTAGCGGCGAAGTCGAGCCTGGAGAGAGCCAGGAAGCGGCGGTGGCGCGCGAGGCGATGGAAGAAGTCGGTTTAACTGTGCGGCCGATTCGAAAGGTTTGGGAGAACGTCTCGACGCGAGGAACTTTTATACTGCACTGGTGGCTGGCGGAGTATATCCGCGGTGAATTGGCGCTCAATGAAAATGAAGTGAGCGCCACCCGCTGGCTCACGGCGGACGAGATTTGCCGTCTCGACGGAACGTTCGAAGGCGACCGCGAATTTTACCGGACGATCCTTCCCTTGCTATGACGTTCTGTCTGTAGGCGCTGTGTCATTTGTTTTCGTCTTGCGGTGGGCTGGAAGTAATGTCTTCTTCCATTAGATCGCCGTATGGCCAGGGACGGCCCAGATTGAGAAACTGTATTTTAAGCTGCCGAATCATGCCAATTTTGGAGTCGAAAACTCCTCCCTTAAACATACCTTCATGGCAATGATAGTTTTTTCGCTCCTTGTCATAATGACAACCGTAGGTGTCAAGCACGACCTCGTGCGCCAACAGTGACATCGGTAGCACCAGTATCAACAACAAAAAACCTGTCAGGCGAAGCCACATGAGATTGTACTATCTATGCAAACCCGCAGCGGTACGGGCGGGCTCGGGGTAGAGCTTAAAACCACCAAAGCCGTACTCGCCTACCGCCAGGTTTGTCCTGGAATCGAAAAGGTCGATGAGCATGGACTTTTCCGGGTGACCGGCAAGGTAGTGCGAAAAGATATTTATGAAGTGCTCCTGACTCTTAGCGTCGGCGCGATAAAATCCTTCGGCCAAATACAGGCGATGCGGCCGGCGCCGGTCATCGAGCCGAACCCAGAACCGAGACCCGCGGGCACCCATACTGTCCAGCCATGTCTTGTATTGGGCCATTTTAGCCTCTCGCTCCCTAAACTCATTTGCGGCAACTGAAGCACTTTGAACGATTATTAGCGAAACAACAAGAAGACCTGCGATAACAATTTTTTTCATATAACCCCTCCGTGGAGTCACGGTGGCTTACGCAAGGCTTCTGCCAGTCCAGTGGGGCTTGTACGCAATGCGCAGGGAGGTGCCAAACTAGACGCGTTCTGATCCTTTTGTCACAGCCGGGAGACTCATGTTCCGTCGAGAACGATTGTGACGATCGGATAAAAAAGCAGGAACTTTTACCGCGCTCGTACAATTTTGCCCAAACCGTTGCGCGTCGCAGAGAGTGAGAAGAACCAGCAACCAGCTCGTTGCCTGCGCTGTTGTGCATTGATATCTTCAAGCTGTTGCGTAGTAGCTTGCGATTTCAGCAGGTGAAGGGAGGAAGCGATGTCCCTCTTGAAAACCACAGGCTTAATCGCCGGGCATTATGAGTGCCGCTCACTCGAAGAAACTTTGCCGGTCTTCACCGATTTGTTGGCTATGAAAATCGTTGACAAGAAAGCGGGCGAAGCAACTCTGAAGCACCCGAACACCGATTGGCGTTTGATTATTCACGACGGCGGCCCAGACGCTCCCGAGAAGGGCTTCGACAATCATTATGGCTTTCGCGTGGCGCGCCACGAGGAAGTCGAGGAAGCCTGGAGATTCATCGAAGCCAACAAAAGGAAATACCGCCTGAGTAAGATCACCAAACCGCAGAGCGCCCACTTTGCCTATTCCATCTATTTTCGCGAGCCCGGGGGCAATCACCTGGAAATCGAATACTATAATCCCGGCGGCGCCCTGCACGGGAGAGCGCACACCGCAGGCCATTGGGGGACACCGCTCACCGAAAACCGCTTTCCCGGACGCGGCTACTTGCCGCAGGCGTTCACCCATGGGACGCTGCAGTGCGACGACATCGAGCGCAGCCGGCGATTCTACACCGAGGTTTTGGGGTTGGAGATCGCCGCCGGTTTCAACACCGCCCAGTACATCAAACATTCTGCGGCGCCGTGGTACATCGTTGTGTTGAGACGAAGCCCACGGCAGTATCTCGCCCCGGTAAACCGCTTCACTTTACAGTTAGGATCGATAGCAGAAGTGCAGGACGCCCATCGTGAGTTTTCGGTTCATGGCGATGTGGTCGGCATCACCGAACTGCGTGAGATCGAAACCACCAATGGCAGCATCAACTTTGTTTTCAGCGACCCGGATAAAAACTGGTGGGAACTGACGGCAAGGCTTGAACCCTAAAACTTGAAACTAGAACTGGTGCATTTGGCAAAAGGCCTGAGACAAACGCCGTTCGAAGCTTCGCTGGCTCAGTTTTGCGCCGGATTCCTTGGAAGGGACAGCCTTGGAGGATAGCCTTTTGACGGAGCAGCGGAGCAGACTCGGAAGAGAGCTTCGCGGCTGGCTTGCCGGCGCGTTGGTGGTTGGAACGTTCGCAGCGGTCCTGGTGGTTTGAAATTAAACGGCCGTTGCGCCAGCAGAGTCAAAACAAGGTGAAAAGAGATATCTTATCTTCCTTTATCTAGAGGCCGTAGAACAACCGGGAGTTGCGCTCCAGAATCTTCAAGGCCTGAGCATTGCTGATTCTGCCCTCGTCCACCCAATTACGGACTTCATCCAGGGCGCTCAGGTTGGCGGAAATATCCGTATGGCTATAGTCGGTCCCGATCATCAGATTATCTTCCGTGCCGAATTTCAGTAGAGACTCGATATCATCAATCGGGTCGATCGTAACAAACATCCGGTTAGCGCGGAACAATTCCGGCTCGAGCTCAAATAATCGCGGCAACCGGGTCTGCTGGCCGCGCAGCGACTGGCGCCTTACGGCCCCCAATTGCGAGATCGTGTAGGGAATCCACGACGCCCCGGACTCAATGAGCCCAAACCGAAGCTTCGGAAACTGTTTTGGAGTCCCGGAGCTCACCAGTGCGGTGAAAGAGTACATGATCGGGAAGCCTCTGTCCCACTCGCTCGCCGGAAGCGGGTGGCCGGTGTGGATGCACAGGGGCAGGTCGAGTGCACTGGCCTCCTCGTAGACGGGAAAAAAGTGCGGATCGGTAACCTTCCTGTCGATGTCAAATCCACGTTTAAAAATGCCGCAGGCGCCGTGCTCTTTCGCCCAACGAAGCTCCTCGACAGCCTTGTAAGGCTGCAGCAGCGGCAGCACAGCCGCCCAGCGCAGGCGGCCATTTGTACTCGCACATTTTTCGGCAAGCCAGCGGTTGTAAGTGGTGGTCAGGGCCCATTCGGCTTCGGCGTTCATCGTGTTATAGCGGATGAAAAAGGTCGGAAAGATGACCTGTACATCCACACCCATTTTGTCCATATGGGCGAGCCGGCCCGGCACGTCTTCGAGCTCGCGCAGGACCCGCGGAGGATGATTGACTTCATCGCGGATGGCGCGGTTCTGCAGCCTTCCTTCGACAACCCAACAACGACTGTTCGTCGGGTTGTAGCCGGCTCGCTTCGCCTCATCGGGCGGCATCTTAATCGTCACCGGTATGTACTTGGCGTACGGAGTTCCTTCCAACTTCTGCCACGTGGCTTCTGACTCATCGACATGCGTATCGGCATCGATCATCGACATCGGAATATTTCCTCTTCGGTAACAAAAATCTGCCTTTTCGGCGTAGTCTAGACAAACACTCTAACAACAAAGTTCCGCAAATGCATGACGGTGCGGCCTCACGGCGGGAGTTCCGCCACGGGAACGCCGGCGGCAATCGCCTTGCACTTGGCGTCTTCGGCGGCGGATTTCCGCTTTGCCAGCTCGAGCACTTCTGCGGCACGCGCTCGCGGAATAAAGCAAACGCCAGTGTCGTCAGCGAGCACAATATCGCCCGGCGCCACACGAATGCCCGCAAGCACGATCTCGCCGTTTGTCTCGACGGTTTCGATACGCCATTTGCCGGTGACCGGGGTGATTTCGGTGGCCCAAATGGGGTACTCCACAAAGCGCGAATGGGCGATGTCGCGGACACCACCGAAGACGATTGCGCCAGCTTCGCCCTGGCGCTTCCCGGTTTGCGCGGAAATGCCGCCCATGTTTGAAATGCCGGCCACTCCATCGATAACTACCACATCGCCGGGCCGCGCCAGATTATGGGCCTCAAACTCGGCCATCTTGTTTACGTGGCGCCGAGCGGTTTCGTAAACATGCTCGCGCTGAACCATGTTGCGAACGGTGAGCGCCGGCCCCACGATGCGCGCGCCTATTAGAGTTGGCCTCAGGATCGATGCGCCTACCACGCCCGTGATACCCAACTCGTCCATCACGTCCGAAACAATGCCGCTTGCATCCCCCAAAGCCTGAAATCCTTCTATAATCCCGGCAGGCGGGCGTGGTGTTTCCATCATCCGGATGCGCTCACGCGCGATTTTTCCGGTAAGCTTTTTCTCAGCCATCGTCGCTCTCCGTTTCAACTATTAGTTAGGTTGCAGGCCTTCGAGCCGACGCGCAGCTCTCTCTGACTATAATAGTTCGCCTCTCTTGACATTCCCCTTTTCAAATTCCCGCCCCAGCCTAAAGTTGATCCGTCCGAAGCCCTGTGGCGGAAAAGCATGCGGGAATGACGATAGGTTGGCAATGGGCAATAGCTTATTCATGAGCTGGTCGAAGGCTCACCCTCGAGAAATGCCACGGGAGCCGAGGCGAAGACTTCCCGCAACAACAACACTTTTCGGCCGGCTCTTGCCGGTGCTGGTTTTAAGGTTTCACCCGTGAGTATGTTTCGCCACGCAACCGGTGACTTGGCCGGCAACATGATTTTTTCCTCCTGCCACAGCGTCGCTCCCAGTGGTAAACACTCTGGAGCCACACTGCGCATCATTAAGCGTGGCGTGGCAGTGACAACCCACCGGCCCTGCAGGCGGCGGGCGAAGGCACAAACGTGTTCGCGGAATTTGCCGTTGGCATACAGAGGAAAATAATCGCCGCTGCAAAATAAATCCGGGTGCTCGCGGCGAAAATTCAAGACCTTGTGGATCAGATAAAGTTTCACGCGACCGTCGGGCCAGCTGGAGAGCAATTCCGCGAGCAGCTCAGGTCCGCCGTTTTGCTCACGCCGCTGTAATTCCTTAAGGAGCATCTCGCGCCGAACAAAATCCACCGGCCGGCGGTTGTCGGGATCCACCAGGCTGAAATCCCAGAGCTCCGTGCCTTGATAGAAGTCGGGTACGCCGGGCGCGGTTAGCTTGAGCAGCGTCTGTGCGAGAGAATTGAGCATGCCCGCAAAGGCAAGCCTCGTCTGGAATCGACTGAAGTCGGCCAAAAAACCATCGCTATTCTCCGGAACCAGAACTTCGCGCACGAATTTGTCTACCGCCTGATCGTAAGCATCGTTCGGATTGACCCAGCTGGTATGAACTTTGGCTTCCTTTATAGCTTTCTGCATATACGCCGTGATGCGCTCGCGGAAGACGGCCAAGTCTTCCAGATCAAACGCGCCGGCCGGCCAAGCTCCGACGAGTGTTTGATACAAGAGGTATTCGTCATTGCGGTCAGGGGCAAGCTCGCCGTCGACAAGAGACTTTTTGCTCTCATTCACTTTTCTCCAGCGCATGAGCGCGGCGCGCCACTCGGGCGCAAGTTCGGAAAGCGCGTCGATGCGGGCGCGCGCGTCCTCGCCGCGCTTGGTGTCGTGCGTGGAAAGGGTCAGCATTGTGTGGGGCCAGTGTTCCGCCCGAGCACTGTTTTGCCTATGAAACGTCTCCAGGGATGTGCCAAACGCTTCTGGATCCCCACCCACTTCGTTCAACGAAACCAGCCTGTTGTAAATGTAAAACGCCGTATCCTCGACGCCCTTGGCCATCACCGGTCCGGTGATCTGCTGAAACCTCATTACAAACTCGATGACGGCTTGGCGGTCCTTCGCGGCAAATCTCCCAAGGTTCTTGAGCGCCAACGTATCACCGACGAAGTCAAAGATCGCGCGGGCCGTGCGCGGGTTGCGCTTCTTGGCTTCTTCCACCGCCGCTTCAATATATTTGCGGTCTCGCTCCGACACTTCGCCGTTCGCCCCGTCGGCGTAGGTGCGGTAAACCGAAAGACAGGCGATTACTTCGCGAATGGCGAACGTGAGGCTGTTAAGCGTAAAGTCTCGATAGTGCCGGTTGCGCTCCGAGATGTCGTCGAGCCGGTGACTCAGGGAATTGATCTCACTGGCGAGAGAGACCAGCATGATCATCTTCTTGCGCGAATTCACCAGCTCGCGATAACTGGTTTTCGCGCCGATAAAATCGCGGTAAATCTTGTCGAAAGCGGCGCGGCTGGCATGGTGAACAAATAGGCCGTTCGCGTCGTTGAGAAAATCGTAACCCGTGGTGCCGGACACCGCCCAGTCGACTGGTAGCGATTCTCCCCTGGATAGAATTTTTTCGGCAACGATGTACACCGGCAGAGAAGGCGACGCGCCCCCGCTCGACTGATCCTGCTGGAGCTGGCGAAAGTAAGCAGCCGGGTCCCACAACCCGTCGGGGTGGTCGACCCGTAACCCGCTGATCTTGCCCTCGGCCAAAAGCCGAAGAATGAGCTCATGGGTCGCTGTGAAAACCTCGGGCGTTTCCGTGCGAATCGCGGCTAACTCGTTGATGTCGAAAAAACGCCGATAGTTGGTTTCTTCGCCGGCAACACGCCAAAAGGCCAGCCGATACGGCTGCGCTGCTAGAAGCTCATCCAGCCGATCGAAGCTCTCGGGACAACCGGGATCGCCGTTGAATTCGCGAATTGTTGAATCGATGGCGCTTCTCATCTCGAGGCTTCCCTGGTAGAGCCTGCCGATGCGGCGCTTGATAATCTCTTTCTCGCGCCGGCGCTCTTCTAGCTTTTCCTGGTCCGCTTCGGTGCGTAGCGGCAGATGGCTGATGGCGGTCAGAATGCTTTGAAGCTCCAGCACATGTTCATGGTCTTTTTGTAAGGTCTCATTTACGAAATCGAGGGCGCGTGAAAGAATGCTGCTATACGTGCGCGGCGTAACCGGCAGCTTCGCGGTCTCATAGTCAATGAAGAATGCGCCGTCCTCGTATGACAGCCGTAGCTTACCGTCTTCGAGCACAACGCCGTATTGGTCTCCCAGGATGGGCAAAAGGACTTTGTTTTCCAGGTGTGGGTTTATCGGCTGCCAGTCGATATCGAAGTAGGAGGCATAGCTGGAGCTCGGACCGTTCTCCAGAACATCCATCCACCACGTGTTGCTCGGCTCGGCAATGCCCATGTGATTAGGGACAATATCCAGGATCAGCCCCATCCCGCGGTCTTTCAGAGCAGCCGAAAACTTGTCGAATTCTTCCGCGCCGCCCAGGCCTGGATCTAACTGGCTGTGATCGACCACGTCGTAGCCGTGCAAGCTCCCGGCGCGCGCTTTGAAAACCGGGGAGGCGTAAACATCGGAGATACCGAGGTCGCGGAGGTAATCGATCAACTCCCTGGCGCCAGCAAAGCCGAAGTCTTTGTGAAACTGAAAACGATAACTGGCGGTTGGAATCCGCATTGTGTGCTTGTGGCAAAGACCCAAACTGAGGGTCTAACCCGTCATAACTCTTCTTTGTTGGGCCAGCCCTCGCTTTCCGGGTCTTCTCAACCATATCTTTGCCCGGGATGAGAGCTAACTTAATACGGAGACAGGATGTTAGCGCGGATGTTTCGCTGTGCCAGCCCATCCGGTTTCGGAAATATCGATGATCACGCCATCGGGAGCGCCGTATTTGATCTCGACGTTAACGTGCGTCGGGTGGCCCTTGCCGATGCCCAACACGCTGTTGATGTCATCTCGAATGGGTGATCCGGCGGTCGCCAGTTTTTTGTCCACTTCTTCGATGCTGTCTACTTCAAATCCGATATGGTGCAGGCCGATGTAGGCCTTGCCTTGTGGTACGCCCGCGATCTGATCGTTCTTGAATTTCAGCACAGCGAAATTAATATCGCCGTCGGTGAGGTGAAAACCGGTAGCGCCCGGGCTATTGATTTTGGCGATTTCCCTCATGCCGAACACTTCCTTGTAAAATTGCGCGGTTTTCTCCGGGTCCTGCGTGGCAACCGCGATATGTTTGATTTTCGCCATAAACGCCTCCTTTGCTGCGCTGGCCAATTAAACACTTAAGGACGCGTTTCTTCAAGCCGGTCATCCAGCGACCGGTTTTATCGTATTCGAAGCCGGCCGCTGCGCGAGCAGCGTCATTTTTTTGGTGGACGGAGAAAGAGGCTCAAGCCTGCGGAGGCAAACAGCATTCCGATGAAAATACTGAAAGAAAGTTGATAGCTCTGAGTGGCGTCGAAGAGAAGCCCGAAGAAAGGCGGGCCACTTGCGGAAAAGATGCTCGTGAGCAAGGAGCCCATGCCACGAATTTTTCCCAGAGAAGTTCGTCCGAAATAGTTTGCCCAAATCAATTCTGCGAGAATGGCAGTGCCGCCCATCCCTATGCCATACAGAAAAAACCCGGCGTAAAGCGAAAAAAATCCGGGATCGGACAACGCCAGCAAAATACCGAGTCCTTGCACCAGGAACTTGGCCGTGATCAGCCGGGCCACGTTGATGCGTTCGGCGAGCAGTCCCCATGCCATCGGCGTGCTGAATTGCATAAACGCGATGACGCTCATGACAGATGCCGCGACCATCGCCGAATGCCCCTGATCACTGACAAATGAAAAGACGTGGAGATTGAGTCCGGTCACGCCGACATGCGAAACCCCGAACGTCATGACGATAAGCCAGAAAGCTGGGGTGGCGAGCGCTTCACGGCGGCTCCAGGCGACATCGGCAACCGTACGCGCCGCTTTCGCCGAACCTGCTCTGTTTCCAGGACCGCCCGCGTCAGTGTCCAGTCCTTTGCCACCGTCCGGGCTGAGCCCCATGTCTTCCGGCCGCCGGCGCATCAACAAGAACGCCGGACCGACAACGAGCGCGAGCGTAAGCACACCGAATACAGCCCACGCGCCGCGCCAACCCGCATACAGAATGAGCGAGGCTGCCGCCACAGGCATGCAGACTTTCGCCAGTCCATGGCCCATGCCGGCGAGCGCGAGGGCGCGCCCGCGCATCCGCACGAACCACTGCGAGATGGAAACGTTCACCACCATCGAGCCCATCAGCGTGTCGCCGGTACTTATAAGTAGCCAACGAACTATCGCAAACTGCCAAAAATCTCGTACTTGACCGAGGAGCAAAAATCCGACGCCTGCGACTAAACCCCCGATCGATATGAGCCAGCGGCCGCCGTGGCGATCCAGCAATGTGCCGACCACTGGCGCTGCCGCGGCCCCGATCAGAATCTCACCGGAGCGAATCAGGGAGAAAGTACCGCGGGAGAGCCCCAGGTCCTGCGAAAGAGGTTTAAGAAAAACACTGAGAGTGCTCGAAATCGAGAAAGCCGACGCGATATGAGCAAGAAAGCCGACGGTAACAATTACCCAGCCATAAAAAAACCTGGCTTCACCAGTTGTCCGCGCACGAGTTGAGAGTGGCACCCTGTCGTTTGTACCAGGGATTGGAAGGAATTCACAAGAACACGACGACGCAAAATTCATTTCTGCGGCGAAGCGAAAAAGGCGGCAATGAATCCGCTCTCATCCAGCTCGCGGATGAAGCGGTCATCGATGAATTGGTTGGCATCGGCATTTCTGGCCTGCGGAACTTCCTTGGCCATGAAATCGAGCAAAGTCTGAAGCGCGGACACGACGGGATAAGGCACGGCAGGCATTCCGGGCCGCGTGAGATCGTAGGTCGCTTCCGCCACCGAGCGGTCTTCGATGCCGCTATACTCCGCCTGCACCTGAATTGTAAACTCACGGTCCGTACGGTAGCGGTGCATCCCCTCCAGATAAGCTTTCATGAATCTTCTTACGATCTCCGGGTTATTCGCAACATGGTCGCGGCGTGCGGCAATTCCGCCAAGGGCGTAATTCAAACCAAACTCGGCAAAATCGATCAAATAGCGACAGCCTCTTCTTTGCGCGTAGATAGACTCTGGCGGTGTGATGACAATCGCGTCGCATTTGGCATCGATCAGCGCCTCAATTTCCCTATCGCCTCCTCGTGGTATGGATGCTTTGTGGATTCCAGTAATTCCTGAGTTCTCCAACTTCTCGATAACGAAATTGACTAGCGCGTCGTTTAACCCGCCGTCGCCCACGAAGCCGATTTTCTTTCCCGCTAGTTGCTCGCGAGTCTCAATGCCGGGGCTGCCCATTACGAACTGCTGATTGATGCCGCCGGTCAAGAAAACCAGATCCGCCTCGCCCAGAAGATTGGCCTTCAAAGGCGCCGGCGCGGCCAGGTTGCCAAACTGAATCTCCCCAGAAACAAGCCCGCGAACCACTCCCCAAGCGCCGCCCATGATCCGCGGCCGATCGACGTGGATCCTGTACTTCTCGAACAACCCCGCCTTCCACGTCACCATCATCGGTCCCGCTCCCTGCCCAATCGTTGCAAATCCAGCGTTAATCCGAACTACATCTGTCATGAGATTGCGCTCCAAAATGTATTTCAGTAACTGTCGGTTGTGCTCTTCCCTACTCTGACAAAGGGAACGCCTTTGAGTAGCGCGATCATGCGGTTAAAACCTCGCTATCACTTCTGCTCCGAGAGCAGTGAGTACAACGACGAGCCAGGGCGGCCACTTCCAAAACGCGAGAACGCCGAAGGCGAGTAGCCCCAGTCCAAAATCGGCTGGTGTGTGGATGGCTGCTGTCCAGACAGGATGATATAGGGCCGCCAGTAGCAAACCAACCACGGCGGCATTGATGCCGCGTAGCGCTGCCTGATAGGGCCTTCGCGTGCGCACGAGGTCCCAAAACGGCAGAGATCCGATAGTCATCAGAAAAGCCGGGAGGAAGATGGCAACCAGCGCGAGAGTGGCGCCAATCCAGCCGCTGGGCGCAGGCTCCATGACAAACCCGAGATAAGCAGCAAAGGTGAAGAGAGGTCCAGGTACCGCTTGTGCTGCTCCGTAGCCAGCAACAAACGCCTCGTTGGTAACCCAGCCGGGGTCGACAACTTCCGCCTGAAGTAGCGGCAGGACAACATGGCCGCCGCCAAACACCAATGAACCGACGCGAAAAAAGCTGTCAAAGACGGCCAACGATTGGCTCGGCTCGATTTGCCTCAGGAAGGGAAGGCCCATGAGCAGGCCAAAAAACAACACCCATGAAGCGATTCCAACCGTATGGCTTACGGGCGCCCTGATGTGCAGGGTCGAGGGCGGTTTCTCGGGCGGAGGAAAAAAGCGCCAGCCAATTAACCCGGCGACGATAATTGGAAGAATCTGCCCCCAGACAGTGGGCCATGATGATGCAACGACCGTGGTGACAATGGCAACGCTGGCCCGCTCGCGATCGGGACATAAAACGCGCGCCATTCCCCAAACCGCCAGAGCAACAACGGCCACGGCAACGACCTTCAGCCCATGAAGCCAGCCGGCACTCGCATCGCCACCAATTGTACTGACGCCATAAGCGAACGCGATCAGCGCCAGCGCTGACGGCAAAGTAAAGCCAAGCCAGGCGAGAAACCCTCCGGGCAGGCCGGCGCGAATGATCCCGATCGCTATTCCTATCTTGCTGCTCGCCGGCCCTGGCAGGAATTGGCAGAGAGCCACAAGATCTGAATAGCTCTGCTCGTCGAGCCATTTCCGGCGCTTGACGTATTCCTCGTAAAAGTATCCAAGATGGGCGATCGGACCGCCAAAGCAAGTCAGTCCCAGTCGTGTGGAAACCGAAAGGACTTCCAGAAGAGAGCCGCCCCCTGGATGCCCGACAACGCCGTCACTTGCAACCTCAGCATGGTCACTCATAGTGTTCTGCCACTTCTTCAAGTGACCCCTGGGCGATTTCCAGGGCTCTGAGAGCGGTTTCTAAATCTTCGCTCGGATGAGTCTCGAGAAATTTCTCACCCTGAACTCGCAGACCTTTAACGATCTTTTGCCATTGCCTCGCTTGCCGATAGGCTTTGGCATCCGGCTTGGAACGGATCTCACCGCCAAGCCCTGTATGATCGAGTGTCTCTTCAACCGCGTGTTCGGCAATTTCTAGGGCGAGGACTCCATGTTGGAGATCTTCGTAGCCGGTTTTCTCGTGCAGAGTTTTGATTTTCTTTTGAAGTTTTTGAAGCTCCTTCGTGAGATCTTTCAGCTGGTTCTTTTGCGCTTGTCGTAATTGGCTCATGGGTCTCGCTTTCTCCTTTCCGGAGAGATGTCACCCGGTGACGGCCCGTTCAGTCTTCCAACAATTCGCCGAAGAGCTCGCTGACTTTTTCCCGCGCCGCCGCCAGCGCCTTCCGTCCCAGCGCGGTCGCGCGATACATTCGCCGCGAGTTTTTCCCCGAGCGCTTGATCGTTGAACGGAGGTATCCTTTCCGCTCGAGACCGTGGAGCAATGGATAGAGAGTCCCCGGACTGAGCTTGTAGCCGTGGCGCGCCAGCTCTTCGATAAACCATAAGCCGAAAACCGGACCCTTGACGGCATGATGCAGGATGTGCAGCCGAATGAGCCCTCCATAAAGCTCTTGGTCCTTCCGATCCTGATTTTGCCGCTCATCAACACGCATCTGTTACGTAATTCGTTATCGGGTTTCGATATATCTCGCCGAGCAACAGCAGGAGAAAAGGTTGCCCGTGCGCTCGGCCCCGCGCAGTCAAGAGTCTTATAGACCTGGTTTTCTTATGAATGCGACACGCGCGCACGC